>NZ_JBANBK010000151.1:0-10458 GCF_053572325.1 Bradyrhizobium sp. UFLA05-112
TTCGCCGCAGCTTCGAGATCGGTCTGCGGAGCTCGCAGACCTTCATCCCGGGTAACATTCCTTCCTGAGGCAATACGCCGGTCAAATTTGGAAGCCGATTGACAGTCAAGTGCCTGAACCAAGCAACATGGTCTCGCCGCGCTCCTTCCAACTCCTCACCGGCGGGGAACAATGGTATCTCCGCCGGGTGAAAGGGTACGAGGTATTCGTCCTCACATACGAGTTGTGTTGGCGCCCGTCAGCCGTACTGCGCTCACTGCCTGAGGCGGTTTTGCAGCGCGCCCCGATTCGCGACGAGGTGGTCGAGATTCAGCAGCTCTGGCCGTTGTCCTTGCGCCAACTGGCCAACCAGCTCTCGCGTGCCGTCCACCACGTAGACGCCGCAATCATAACTGTTCTGCTGCTGGGCCATGGGGCGTCGCTCGAGGCGGGCATGCAGCGCCTCGGCGAGCTTTGCTGCAGAAGTGTGATTGCGTCCCTCGGCGGAGTCGTAATGATAGGCAACCGGCCCTTCCCGCGCGGCGCGATCAAGGAGCAGCAGGGACCAATGGCGGCCGCCATCATCCTCATCATCATTCACCGGCAAAAACAGAAAGCGTGCGGTATCGTTACCATCCTTGTCGTTCACGATTCCATGCAAGTTTTCCAGGATGACGTCCTCGTTTAGAGTCCTGCGCAGCATATGGGCCGTCGCGGGCTCCACGAAGCGAGTTCGGGCCGCCAAATCCGGATTGTCGCTCTGCAAGTCACGTGACAGGAGGGCGTAATCCGCCGCGATATGCTCATCGCCCAGCCATTCCAGGTCGTCGAGGATCCGCCCGCTCGGTCCGTGGATCGAGGCTGCCGGATCCCAAGTCCCGACTAGAGCATCAGGCGGTGTGCGCGGAAACGCGTAGTCAGCATCGTCACGCAGCTCGTAGGGTGTCAAAGGCGGCTGAGCCGCAACAGGCAATGATGGCGCGGCTTCCCAGGCCGGCCACAGACTCCAATCAAAGTCGGACGGTATCTGAAGCGACCAGGTCGAGGTGGATCCGGCAGGTTCCTGCCGTGGAGCTTGTTCTACCTCCTGCGTCTGCTCATGGCTTGTCAGGCCATTCGGTGGGCCGTCTTCCTCTATCGCCCAAAGCAGATCCTGATCGTCACCTTCCGGAGGGAGCTCCTCTGGCCAGTTATGCTTCAAAGCGACGCGCTCAACGTTTCCCTGGCGGACTATAATTGGTGCTATTCCGCCTTCGGACCGGGAGTCTCGTAGACGATCTAGGGCCGTAGATACTCGATTTTTTCGATCTTTTTCGAAGGCTGCGGCATCGTTGTCCAGCGATTCATCCTCCAAACGATCAGCGATTCCCGACCTGTCGTTTGCAAATAGCCACTGACTGAATCTGCGCAGAGGACGAACATACAGGGTTTTGGCCGTGATTGCCTCGTACCCCGCGCCGATCAGTGCGGGCTCAAGGTCTGCAATAAGGGAGGCGTCCGCAGAGTACAAAGGAGCGGGAATGCGTTTGCTCGCTCCCGCCCGGAGATGTGCGAGCGCCGCAGTGACAGCTCTGTAACCGCCAGCCTCTCTATAAAGATTAGCGTCTGTCTCTAGTTTATCGACGGCCCTGTCGTTAAGTTGGGCAGCAATGCTGTGTTTCTTGTTCTGACGAAGGTAGCGACTGAAATCAGTGAGCAGGCTTGCATAACCTTTAGCTGTACTTGCGGTACCCTCAGTCACGGCTTGCAGTTTGTACTTCTTGATCAGGTCCGCGTCGTCCGGATAGGGAGACTCATGAACCGCCGCTGCAGTCATCGCGACTTGGCTGGCCGACTGGGTCGTCGTGGCGAGACTTTGCGGACTAAAAATCCTCCGCCTTTTGGCCGGCGCGAAATCCGCTGTTCCATGCGCACAGTTGATCATCACCTCTTCGCTTGGCGAAAGGTTGATTATATCTAGCCGGTGCGAAACCGAAGATTGGAAGGCCTCGCCGGGGTTTTGAGCCGGGTAACCACTCGCAGCCGGCTCAAGTGTCATCTGGGCGTTATCCTCCCCAGGTATCCCTAGCCAGCTCAACGTTTGCTCAGAAACCCTCTGGTCATCCTCTCCGGGAGCGAGCTCCACTGGCCAATTGAAAGGCCTTTGTGACGCACCGTGCTGTTCGGCGGTTTCCGCGACCTCACCCCGCCGCTTGATTGGAGCGATTCCGCCGGCCGATTTGAATGCCCGGAGATGGGCTAGTGACAAACCGGCGAAGTACCCACCGCACTTCTTGGCATCCAGGTCCAGCAATTTGCTCTCAAGCTGAGCATTTATCGCTGGTTTCTCGTTAACTAAGAGCCATTGGCTCAGCCTGCGCAGAGCCTGTGCAGTGGCAACTGCGGTCCTCTCCTGGTAACCTGCCGAAATCATCGCTTCCTTAAGCCCAGAGATGAAGGAGGCATCCTCAGGATAGATCGGACGCGTGCTCGGTCCCCGGTCGACACGGAACCGGCGACCAGAATCTGCTTTCGCGTTGATAGAGAACTCGGCTGACTCGCCTAGAGTATGCAACGACGTCGTGCATCCATATCCTCCCGCGTACATCGTGGGCTGCGCCTCCTGCCAGACCGTCTCCAGGTCATCCGTGAAGGCCTGTGGCTCGCGATCGCCCAAGTTATCGCTCCAGCAGAGCCTGCGGTCAGCCGGAAGTGCTTGCGAATCGTCAAAAGCAGGCGTTCTCTCCACTAACGCTAATTCCGTTGTGTCTTGTGGGACTCGCTCATCGTTGAGCACCTCTTCGCATGATGGCTCCTCGAGTTCGATCGCTCGTGTGCCTGTCGGCGATTCTCGCAGGTGCGCCAGTGCGGCACCGATCTTCCGATTGCTATCGGGCTCCTTCCGGTAAGCCGAGACATCTTCATCCAACGATTTGCTCGAAAGCCGAGCAGCAAATCCCGGCTTGTTGCTCCCGCGGAGGTACTCACTGAAACGCCCGAGAGCAGTTGCGTATGTGCTCGTAGTTTTGAAGTTCTTGGTGGTGGTTGCTTTGTACTCTTTAATGAGGGCCGCATCGTTATCGTAAGGATTCAATTCTGCGCGGCTTGCGATGGGCGTGCCGCCGCTTTGCGACTGAGAAGCCCGAAGATGACGCAATGCCGTAAGGATGGACCCGTTCGGAGTCTTGTCGAAGACCTTGGTATCTTCATCCAGTGACTCGTGGTTGAGCCGAGCAGCCATTTCCGGCTTTTTACTTTTGAGGAGCCAACGCCCCAATCTGAGAAGCGCATTGACATTATCCCTGATGGTGCGCGGCTTGAAACCCCGCTTGATGAGTGCTGGCCTTAATCTGTTAATAAGCGATGCATCTTGGGAATAGAGAGGGTCCCCGATGGGACCTACGAAAGCCCAAGGTGACTGGCCCGGCTGCGATGCCGACGCGCCTGGCAGCGTTGCGCCGCCTTCCTGCGATTCCTGGATGTATTCACGCCCGCTCGCCGTGTCCGTTAGTGATGCAGCGACTTGCGCGGTTAGCTCAAGCGCCGACGAAGGGCGGGCTTCATCCATCATCTCCCAAGCCAAACTCTGATCGTCCTCCTCCGCACGGCGGACCTCGGCCAAGCTGACACCTCCCAGGGACGCGCTGTGGTGCGCAGCATCCTCTCCGACATGTCTCGGCTCTGTCAGGACCACGACGGGATCAGGACCGGCGGGACTCCAGCGCTCGGGCTCTATCGCTCTGACGCCCCCTCGCGACTTGAGGAAATGCGCCAGTGCGGTACGGATTTTCCGTTTGCCACCGGAGTCCTTATAGCCCTCGACATCCTTATCAAGTTCATGCAGCGACCTGGCGGAAATCTGAGCAGCAATGCCAGGCTTGCTTTTTTTGCGCAGATAGCTGCTGAAATCCGCAAGCAGAGTTGCATAGGTCTTGGCGGTATCTTGAGTGATCCCTCCCGCAGGCGCTTTTTTGTACTCGTTGATGAGAGCCGCATCCTTGGGGTAAGGTTTGAGGACGGCGCGTTTCACGAGCGGCGGGGCTACGTCGGCCGACCGGGGAGCCTTGAGACGAGCTAAGGTTGTAAGGAGCGACGAGGAGCCCCAGCTTCTCTCGAACTCTTCGACATCCTGACTGAGCGAGTCGTCGTGCAGGCGAGCGGCAATGCCCGGCTTATCGCTTGCAAAAAGCCATCGAGATAAGTTGAGCAAGTGCTCTCCATCGGACCCAGCGACGGCCTCTTCAAGGCCGAAAATAAGGGAAGCGTCATCGGAATAGAGAGGAAGCTGGCTGCCATCGACGTAAGCCGCAACTGGCTGAGTCGACGGCAGTAGCGAATGGCACAGCATCGCTCCGCCGTCTTCACCGTATGGAGCTGGCGAGTGGTTCTGCACGCTCTGTTGCATGATGAGCGACGTCCCGCCTAGCGACGGGTCCACTGGGGTACTCGACTGAAAAGGCGACGAGGGGGCCGTTTCGTTCATCATCTCCAACGAAACATCCTGATCGTGACCTTCCGCAGGAAGGACCTCTGGCCAGCTGATAGCTACCTCCGAGAGGCTTTGCTGCGTAGAGGCGTCCCCAATGCACGTCGGCTCGGTCAGGACCTCGTCTTCAGAACCTGAAGCTGGTGCGATAAGACGCTCGACTTCAATCGCTTGCGCGCCCGCTTGGGATTTTCGCAGGCGACCCAATGCGGATACGATCTTGGGATCATACCCGACGCTTGTCTTATATTCGTCGACATCATTCTCCAGCGACTTGTCGGAGAGGCGGCCAGCAATGGTCCGTTTGCTCTTTTCGCGTAGGTAGTCACTGAACCTGGTAAGTGCAGTTGCGTTGTTCCGGCCGGTAGCTGTTCGTGTTTCGTTTTTGTACTGCCTTATGAGGGCCGCGTCCTGTGGATAAGGACTAAGCTTAACGATGCCCGTGATCGGCACGACTCCACCCGCGGACTCGGAGGTGCGAAGATGATCTAGTGCCTTACGCACCTTCTTGGTACCGCCCTTCTTTATAAACTCCTCGACATCAGCCGCCAGCGACTCGTCGTTAAGCCGAGCAGCAATAGTCTTCTTCCCGTTCTCAAAGAGCCAGCGGTCGAGAGTGAGAAGATTACTTACGTTGTTCTCTGCGGTGCACTTCGCAGCGCCTCCTTTGACGAGGGCTGACCCAAGCCTCGAAATGATGAGCGCATCTTGGGAATAGACAGGGCGATTGCTGTGACCGACCAAAACCCCAGTCGACTTAGTCGGTGCCGAACCGCCTCCACCGCTATTTGGTGCCCCGCTATCTTCTGCCCCGGTCCGTTGCAAGACGGGCTGAGCCTCCGATGCCGATGCACCCGGTCGCCTGGACGGCTGCATCAGCACGCGACCACCTGAATTGCTTGTTTCGCTCAGCTGCTGCTCGAAAGCCGTAGCATCCGCGGACGGAGCCGGTGAGTTCTCTTGCGGGGCCGCGCTGCTCAATTGTTGACGCACCGGGTTTGTTGAGGCGCACTCCATTCGTTCTCACTTTCAAGATGTGGTAGAATTAAATCTTGAGTTTGGGGGCAACTTGCCTCGACGCGGCCTCGTCGGAACCGACAGAAAACCAAGGTGCGTCCCCCTCGACGCGCTCCATGTTCTTGCATTGCGATCGGCAGCTTGTCCTGTGGACACAGCTATGGGCGATAGCTGTCGAGAACCTGACGACAGCCCTGTTCCGAGTGCCGCGTCAGGACAAATGCGTGCACCGGGTTGTTGGGGACGAGAAGGTCACGCCGACACGGGTGAGCCGTAGGCGCGGTCGCTGGCATGGAAGTTGGCCTTGACCTTGCCGCGAGACTCCCTCGTGCCGGGATGCGGCGCTGGGCGAGCTGATGGCAGGAATTTGGCACTCCGCACATCAAGATGAAACGATTATGGAGTTCAGGAGGTGTCATTCGGCCTGCAATATTGGCTCTGACTCACTTTTGATGCAGTTTGGGGGATGTCTGGCGTTTTTGATTGGGGAGAATCAGCGCCATGCAGCAAGCACTCCAGCGCTCCAATTTGGTGCCGAGTGGATTTGTTGTAGAGAGTGCGTACTTCGGAGGTGATAATGCCGTTATTGCGGTCCGGGCGTCGGGAAGCGTTGGTCTGTGTCCATCGTTCGGAACGGTTTCCCGGCGTGTCCATGGTCGATATCGGCGACGTGTGACCGATCTGCCGCTCGCGGGGCGGATCGTCCAGCTCCTGGTAATCGCCCGCCGCTTCCGCTGCGACGCCGTCCTGTGCGGGCGCCAGATCTTCACGGAGCGCTTCGCCGAAGGGGTGCTGGCTCCGTCGGCGCGGCGCACGGCGAGGATGGAGTCTATCGTTCATCACCTCGGCTTGGCGCTTGGTGGTCGACCGGCGGCAGGCTTCGCAAAAAGGCTGATGCTGCCGGTGAGCAAGGATACGTTGCTCCGCGTCGTCCGGCGCCGTAGCCGTCCGTCGGCTGATCCGCTTAGAGTTATCGGCGTTGATGATTGGTAAGCGATGATTGGACTTGGCGCCGCAATCACCGATACGCCAGCATTATCTGCAATCTGGAACGCCGCCGGGTCGTCACCCTGCTGCCGGATCGGGAGCCTGCGACCGCCCCCGGCTTGCTGCCCATCCTGCGATCTCGATCGTCGCCCGCGATCGTGGCGGTGGCTATGGCGAAGCGGCAGCAAAGGCCTTGCCGCACGCGGTACAGGTCGCGGATCGTTGGCATCTGATGGAGAACGCCAGCCGAGCCTTCCTTGATGCCGTCCGCAAATCGATGCGCCAGATACGCACCGTCATCGGTGCGACCACGATTGATCCCAAACTGCTCACAGCCGCCGAGCGCCTCCAGTATGAGGGCTATCTTCGCCGCGAGGAGACCAATGCGGCCATCCTGTCTCTTTCGAAGAATGGCTTACCTATCAAGCAGATCGTGCGTCAAACTGGCCACAGCAGGAAGCTGGTTCGGCACGTGATCCGCGGCGAGCGCAACGATGTTTTCCGGACCCGACAAAGCTCATTGGACCTGCATTTGCCTTGGCTCGACGATCAGTGGGCGTCCGGTTGTCGCAACGGAGCTGAACTATGGCGCCGCCGGAAGGCGCGAGGCTTCCGAGGCTCGCTTCGCGTCATCAGCGAGTGGACGACCCGCAGACGACGAGCTGAAAAGGCCGACACGCAAAACCTTCAACGGATTCCGTCGGCCAGAACGATCGCTCGTCTCATGACAATCGGCCGGACCTGTCAGGCCGAGGGCCTTCACGCGCGTGAGGCTATACACAGAGAGCGGGGGCTAAATCATATCGCGACTGCGTCTTTAGCAACCTTGAGCGGTGACGCCTTAACCGATTTGCTGGGCGGCTTGGCCGCGAATTCCATCGGCTCCTTAGTGAAGGGATTAACTCCGCTGCGAGCTTCGGTAGCAGGTTTGTTCACGACCGACATCTTGACGAAGCCGGGAATGACGAACTCACCGGACTGGTTCAACTCATTGTAGCCTACAGTCGCCATCTGCTCGATGACTGCCTTTACGTCAGCCTTGGAAATCTGCGTTCCTTGAGCAATTGCATCAATTAGCTGGTTCTTGGTCATCTTAGCCACGCTGGTCTCCTTTGAAAGCACAGAACAATTCAAATGCGTGAAATACGCCGGCTCCGTGACTCTCGTCAAAACCGCACGAATCGCTTCCTGTTCACGCGGGGGTTATGAAGAAGTAACGAGCTTAGAACCTATTGGAAGCCAAAATACAAGGATCAGTTCGATGTGTTTCCGGCAATGCCTGCTTCTTATACCAGGCGGGTTTGATCGCCGGCTCTTTCCCCCGTCTTCTGATCGGGACCGGGAGTGCGCAGTGTGCCAAGCGATTGCCCGTGAACCGGTCCCTCCGAAGGTTGATCTCTATGACGTTTTGTTGGCAAGGGTTCTTTTATCCTCGGCCAGCCTCGATCGGATCGCAAACGTGCTTGAGAGATTCGGGGAGCGCCTTCTTGCATCCGATCGGAGGCGACGCCAAGCGGCAACGTCGGGATTCTCGAGGATGGGGCAGACTTCTACCGGTTGTTCGATGCGACGCGGCAGGTGGAGTTTCTGTATCGCGTGTGCGTCAGACAATAGGAAGGGATATTGCCAACGAAGTCACCTTCCTTCTCGGCGTCGATACTTCCGCGCCAGCATCGAGAACATGATCGACATACCGGAGCGCACGCTGAACAGTCTATCGGTCGGTCCCTAGACAATATCGGGGTAAGCTGTTGAAGGCGCGAGAAAGAGCGAATTCACGGCGCTTAAGGGGGACGACGTCTCAAGGATCGAACAGATTTACGCAACGTCTTTCGGCCAACGCAGCGCCGTAGGTGACTGACAATGCAATCAGAGTGGGCATCTCGGCGTCCTATTGACTTCCCATGGCCTCGAGCTGCCCGGAGTCGCAGCGGATCCGGGAATTGCGAGTCTATTTGTTACTTGCAGCGTCAAAGATTAGTGGGCTGCAATTCCTTGTCAATCCTCAGGCGGCTCCTCAACAGGAATGGCGAAGCCCGCCTTTACGCGATCTATTATGACCATCGTTTTAAAGCCCTTAATGTCCGTGTTCTCATAGAAGAATCGCCGCGTGAACTGCTCATACTCTTCCATGGTGCCCGCGGTAATGTAGAGGACAAAGTCGGCGTCGCCTGTGACGTAAAATCCATTGACGACTTGAACGGACGATTTGATGGCCTTCTTGAACTTATCGATTATATCTGAACGCTCCCGTTCCAGGGTCACCAGCACAAGCATCTGAATCGGTTGTCCTACCGCCTTCGGCGACAGGATTGAGACATCAGCTTCGATGATGCCTTCGGAACGGAGCCGCTTCAGTCGTCGTTGACACGCGGTCGCAGAAAGTCCGGCCATTTCACCGATTACATCTGAAGTTAGGCGGTTGTTCTTTTGCACGATCTCGAGGATGCGCGCGTCTATTCGGTCGTATCGCATAACCGGCCACTTTGAGATGAATTTCGCCGTCAAGATCCTATGCGATGGCGAAATCCTCCGAAAGACGAGAAAATGCAACGAAAATGCCTTTTTGAAGCTTTCAGACTACCAGAAATCCTCAGTAAGACGTCAAGAAAGCTCTTTTGGAACTGGGTCCGGCGGACGAGGAGCCAGGCTCGGCCCCTCGCCGCTACGAATGACCTTGCGTTTAGTTCATCATCTTCCGGGAAGTCGAATGCGTCGGTATGGGCGCGCCGCGTTGTGTGGTGGTCGGCCAGCACGCAGATGCATGGGGTGATGAAGCGGCTGAGCGCAACTATTTCGGGCTGGAATGGAGGAGCCGCTCTGTCCATGCGGTCGGCAAGGGCCCGATCACGACGACCGAAAGCCCGCCCCGCGCGGACGACGGCGACACAGTCGCGGTCGGCGTCTCCGCTGCATTCGTTCGCACCCGCCGCCAGCTCGAGCGCGTCGCGGCGACCGACGCCACCGTGCTGTTCGTCGGCGAATCCGGCGTCGGCAAGGAGCTGTTCTCCAGTCAGTTGCACGCCATGAGCCAACGCAGCACCGGTCCTTTCGTCGCGATCAACTGTGCCGCGATCCCCGAGCATCTTGTCGAATCCGAACTGTTCGGCGTGGAGAAAGGCGCCTATACCGGCGCCATCGCCTCGCGCGCCGGCTATTTCGACGCGCTTCCGGCGGCACGTTGTTTCTCGACGAGATCGCGTCACTGACCTATTCGGCGCAGGGCAAAGTGCTGCGGGCGCTACAGGAACGCAAGATTGAACGCGTCGGAGGCACGAAGACCATCTCGCTCAACGTCCGCGTCGTGGCGGCGTCCAACGTCGACCTGGCTGCCGAGGTCGCGGCCGGACGATTTAGGCAGGATCTCTATTTCCGGCTCTGCGTATTCCCGATTGCGATCCCGCCGCTGCGAGAGCGGCGCGACGACATCCCACTCTTAATGGCGCATTTCCTCGGCATCTATTGCGCGCGGCACGGCCGGCACCTGATCGGCTTCAGCCGGCGCGCCGCCGACGCGCTGTTCAAATACGATTATCCCGGTAACATCCGCGAACTGCAGAACCTGATCGAGCGTGGCGTCGTCTATGCCGACGACGGCGGCATCATAGATATTGGTCATCTGTTCAGCGGCTCAGAGCTGCTGCCACTATTCTCAATCCAACTCACGAGTGAAGGGCGACTGGGACGCATGCCGCTACTTGAAGTGGATCCACCGTCAGCGAAAGACAAGAGCACCGCCTCTGTCAACGGAGGCGCATCCTCTCCGGACAAACCGTTTGCGGAGATGGAGGTCGCCGCCTATCGCTCCGCACTGGCCCAGGCAGACGGTAACGTGTCGGCCGCCGCGCGCCTTCTGAAGATCACAAGATCAAAACTCGACTATCGACTTCGCCGTCTTGGCCTAAGACCATAGCGACACATCGTCCACTCGCATTAAAGCGTGATGGCATTAAGTTCGATAGCCTGAATTTTTGAGGTAGTTGGCGCATTCCTCGGGGGTGAAGGCATCG
>NZ_JBANBK010000152.1:0-10130 GCF_053572325.1 Bradyrhizobium sp. UFLA05-112
CCCAATGAATGTTCGGTCTGCGCGGCCTCGACATTTCTTTGGCTCCGGTGCCGAGGCCGCTGCAACGCTTCGGCCGATTGTTCCTCCTTCGGAACGTTCGCAGTTGGAGGCGCGAACAACTATCCTCCGGCTATGCGCAGCACATATAAACTCTGCCTAGCGACCACAGGCAAGCAGGTCCCGTCAGGACCTGACTGGCTCCACGAAATCAAGCACGATGGCTATCGGCTGCTGGTGATCCGGGAGAACGAGCGCGTGCGCCTGCTGTCCCACAACGGCAGCGACTGGACGAAACGTTATCCGTGGATCGCCGAGGCTGCTCTGAAGAACCGGCAGAAGCACTTTGTTATCGATGGCGAGGCCGTAATCCTCGGCGTCGATGGCATCTCCGACTTCAACGCGCTGCACTCCCGCAAGTACGATCACGAAGTCCAGCTTTACGCGTTCGACATTCTCGCGATGGGCGGCGATGACTTGCGCCCCCTCCCCCTGCACATGCGCAAAGTCAACCTGGAGCAGCTCTTGGCGCGCCGACCCGACGGGATCACGGTCGCACCTTTCGAGCGCGGTGAGATCGGGCCGGACCTTTTCCGCGCTGCGTGCCGCATGGGCTTTGAAGGCCTTGTCTCGAAACATCGCGATCGGCCTTACCGCGGCGGCCGGCAAAAGTTCTGGATCAAGGTCAAGAACCGTAGCCATCCGGCGATGGAGAGGGAGCTTTAGCCGCCAACCGATTTCCGACAGCTAAATTGGTCGCGTCGAGAAACTTTTCTGGCTTGGCTTGGTTTAAATTTCGATCCCTTGAGAAATAAGCGGCCATCAGGCGGCCTCAGCATTCAATCCGGAGTGCTGGGGTCGTTCGCTCAACGCTCGCAGGACGGAGTTTTTGGGAGCTTACATGGGACGAGAGCTGAAAACTGCTCTGCTAATTGCGGCAGGGCTTGCGATTGTCTGTTTGCAGCTCTCATGGCTGCCAGAGTCATCGGCTGAACCAGTCACGCGAGGGGACGGCGCATGGGGTCCGATGAGGCCGTAGTTACGATCCGTTGAGGAGTTGTTGAAAGGTCTCCGCCACCGCAGAGCCGCACAGGCTTAGCAGTCTCTCAAATCGAGGCTTGAACGATCTTATGATGGTGCTCTCAGATGGGGTACGCAGGACTTTGCGGCAGGCTCGGCTCTACGGCTACCTGGTCGAGCGAAATAACCAGATCTATCATCCGGGCGCCTTTCATCCGGTTTGCAAGAAATTGTTTGCGCTCCGTCTCGTCGAAGGCGGTTGGATGACGAAAAACGACGATCGATACGAGCTGACTACTAAGGGGCGTGAAGCGTCGGACTGACTTTTGGCGAGCACAGGCCGCCGCCAGCGTGCGCGCATGTTTAGGAACGCCTACCGCGCGTGACCATTGGTTAGGTTCGGAAAACCATGGAGCCAAAAATGCGGAAGACGATTATTACAGTCCTAACAGCAGTGGTACTCGCCGGGGCTGCTAGCGTTGCATATGGCCAAGCTAGCGGATCTGGTAGTGCAGGTGCTGGCGGAGCTGGCGGTGCTGGCGCAGGGGTCGGCGGCGGATCGATGGGCACGGGCGGATCGTCGCCGGGTGCAGGAGGCGCCGGGACGACTGGTTCTGGACCCGGGGCCAGTGGCACAACTGGCTCGGCTGGCGGATTGCAAAAGGGCGCGATCCACCCTGGCAGCGGAGACAATTCGACTCGGCGCCGGAGGCAATACTGAAAGACTCCACACCCGCCAGCCTGAACCGGGACTTCACTTAACTTTAACGTAATCGGCACAGGCTCCCGCATTGGGACGGGGCCGCTTGGGGACGCTTTGCGGCTTTGTGCTTGGGGAGAAGGCGCCACTACTTGCCCAGCCCCAGTGGCGCCTTTCCTCAACTCATTGCCCTCCGCGAGTGAAGCTTTCACAGAAGCTTGACATACCGATTGCTAGGCTTTGGTTGCTGGGGATTAGCAGGCCCAGTTTGAGACGGCGCCGCCGGGGAAAGTTTCATTTCGAGCCGGCGGCGTAATTTTTTGGAGAATTTGGAGATGGCAAACGCGGTCATGCTTCCATGGAGCGCGAGCTGAGAGGGAGGGAACCCTCAGAACCAGCGCCACGTTGATCGCCATGGCCGTGAAGGAAATCCGAAGCTGGTTGACTAACATCGGCGTACTGGCCGCGCGTCCAGCAGCGTTCGCCATCTTTCTTGTTTATTGCGCGCTTTCGATCGTCTTCGGCAACGGGCTAGAATGGCATTCGCTAGCCACTCTTGTGACCTGGGGCATGACGCTCGTAATCCAGCGCGCCGAGCACCGCGACACGCAAGCCATTCACGCCAAGCTCGAGAGTTGTTGAAGGTTCATGACGATGCAAACAATTCGCTCATGACAATCGATGATAAGGACGCGGAAGAGGTCGAGCGGGAAAGGCAAAAAGTCCACAAGTCGTGAATGGCCCGCCAGCATGACGGGCGGGCTTGAGCATAGGATTCACCCATGAAGTTCGCCGTCGAACGTCCAACCCGGAAACCGCTGCCCGCAAGCTGGTCGAGATCGCCAGCGGCATCGAGCCCGTCCAAGACGGCCGAAGATCAACGCGCCGTTCCTCTGCGCACTCAACACCAGCGGCGAGGAGTTCGGGGCAGGCATCAGGACGGCAGTCGAGCGCGGGTGGCCGGGAAATTATGCCCGGACCTTGAAGATAGAGGTCGCGTGACAAGAAAGAGCGCCGACCGGCGGCCTCACTTGGGCGCCAGCAGGCCACTCGAGGTTGCCCATCCAGCGATCGTCTCGAACTCCTGCGCTTTCTTGAGCAGGCTGTCGCGATCCTTACCTGGAGGCAACTGATCGGCCCGCGTTCTGCTTTTTTGGGCATCGATTAGGAAACGATCCTTCAACGAAGTGGTCTGCTTAAAGCGACGACGACGTCTTGTCATAAGGTTATCCTCATGAATAGGCTGCCGCCCAGTAAACTAGAGATGGAGACGAACATTCTCCGTCCCGGCCTGGACGTAGCGGCCTCAACATCTGAGGAGACCAGAGAGGGAGGCTCGACGCTGAGGGCGCAGTCCGCACCATTCGTCCAGCTGCGGAAAGCCTATCGTAGAGCGATATTTCAAATTGCGCACTTGCTTATGTGAATCCGCCGCAGTCGATTCACATAAGCCAATGCGCAAGTGAAAGATGGCGCCCTCGCCCTAGTCGTCCCAGATGACTTTCGCACAGTTTGCACACTGATACACGCGGATAGATTGGCCGGCCCGCGCCTGAACCTCGGTCCTGAACGCAGCTGGCATGCGGCAGTCGTCGCAGAAAGGAGGCTGCGGTCTGACTGCTTCGCTCGGGCGCGCTTGCGTGAGCATGACCTCGAGCATGCCGGGGAATGCGGATGAGTTATGTTCACTTTTGGACATACGGAAGCCCAACGATCATGGACTTACGGTTGCAGCAGCGACAAGATGCGATGCCGATCTTGCTGAAGGCGGCGCTGGTTCTCACGCAATCCCTCCAGTTCGGCTTGAGCGTTGCTGGTGTCTTGTTTTTGCCGTTTCAAACTAATGACCAATGCCTCCTGTTCCGCAAGGCGCCGCTCACCATCCACTACCTCGCGCTCCAGCTGCCTTAACTCGTCCAGAAGTGCATCGTTTAACATCCAATCGCGCTGCCTCTCCGACAAGCGACCCCAGCGAGAGGGATGCCGAGGCCGCCAACCTTGTAGGAAGGTTTTCTCTCGGCTGGTTTCTATGGGGGCTTTCACCGAGAGCATGGAGATGACTGGCTCTGTCGAGAGTCGTTCCTCTGCCAGTCATTGAAAACGCCCAGCGGTTCAAGTTGCCCCCTCTCTTCGAATCCAACCGGTTGAGGGATCAGGCTCGCCTAGGCGGAGGGTGGCGTTGCGAGTTGTAGAGCAACCTTAGGACCAGTGCCACGTTGCCGAAGGGATCTTTGAATCATCAGAGCAGACCACCAAGCTCATTCGAAATTCGTCCAACCATGGATTAAATTGGGATAGGAGCCGGAACGTCCCTGATGCGAGGCACGTTGAGGTGCGCACCTGTGACAAAGAATACAGGACAATCAGAACTCACCAGCAAAATGGAGCACAAAATGGCCGATCCAAGGCAGGAGAATAAGTTCAACCAAAGAGCAGAGGAAACAGTTCGGCAAACCGGCGAGCAAGCAGCTGAGCACACGAAACGAATTGGGCTTGCGGCGGCTAAGGCCGGCGAGTCAGCGCGAAGGATCGCCCGATGTCCTTAGCTGAAACCGTCCTGCTGGTCATCTTGGTCGGATTTATCGTCCTGATACTGGGCAACATCGTAGTTCAGGTGGCAGCGGAGCAAAAGAATCCGCCGATCGGCGTCTTCATCGAGTGCGACGGAGTGCGCCTATATCGAACGGGGCGATGCCGCCGCGCCTTGCGTGGTCCTGTTCCACGGGAATGGCACCATGATTCAAGACCTGGTCCTAAGCGGTTTGGTCGACCGCCTGGCCCACAACTATCGCGTCGTTTGCTTCGACCGGCCCGGGTTTGGCTACAGCCACCGTCCCCGCGCGCGGATCTGGACGCCGACAACGCAAGCTGCCTTATTCGCGAAAGCTCTTAGCCAGCTTGGGGTCCGCAATCCTGTAGTGCTCGGCCATTCCTGGGGTACGCTGGTGGCGATCGAGCTGGCACTTCGAAGTGACTGTTCCGTTAATGGGATAGTGCTTGTGTCTGGGTACTATTTTCCAACTTCTCGGATGGATTTTTGGCTCATGTCCGCTCCGGCGCTGCCGCTGCTTGGCGATCTGATGCGCTACACTATCTCGCCCATGCTATCGTGGGCCATTATGCCGAAACTGACGAGCTTGCTTTTCGCACCGCGTGCCATTCCGCCGGAATTCAAAAACGAATTTCCAATCTCGTTGTCTCTCCGGCCCAAGCAGTTGAGGGCGGCCGCTGAGGAGAGTGCATTCCTTATTCCAGCTGCCTCGCAGTTGCAGCTTCAATACCGGGGCATCCGGTGTCCCGTCAGGATCGTGCATGGAAAGGGTGATCGGCTCATCGAGGCCGACCAGTCGCGCCGCCTGCACGAGGCGTTGCCCCGCTCTCTGCTACATCTGGTCGAGGATGCCGGTCACATGGCTACCTATGCAAATACGCCTGAAATAGCGGATGCCGTGGCGGCGCTGGCGCTCACCGCACCGGCGAGAAGCGCGTAGGCTTTCTTGTTGCAATGCGTGCGGCGGAACGTGGCCGTCGTTAATTTCGCCGCGCTCGCGATTATTTGCACAGCGGCCGTTGCGTAGCCCGGATCAGGGTCGCGCTAGATATTCGGCTCAGATCGCGGCGAGTGCATTGCTTTGCGGGATCGATTGGGATTGTCTGGGTCGCGCGGCTTAGTAGCCCCAGCGATGGCGCGCTCGACGATCTCCCACCGCTCGCCATAGAGAAAGAACCCGGGCGATTCCGCCATCGCTTCCAATTCAGCCACGCCGACCGATAGCTTAGAAAGCTCGTCTTCGGTGAAATCGGTCAGCGACAGCTCGAAACCGCCGGTCAGCAGGTCGTTTCAATTCGAGCCTCAGCATCTCGTCGCCCCAATCCCTCGCATCCATGAGTGGGCCGATTGTCGGGATGACATAGGCGCGCTTCTGGTTTTTGCTCCACCCCCGCGTCCGGCGGAACGACGTCGATCACTGCTTCTCTGCGGGAGCGTCGCCGCTGGCGGTGCAGGCGGGGTGGTGGCGGTAAAGTTCAGGCGCGGCTGCAGCACCAGACCAATTTGCAACCTATCGGCGCTTGCGGCCTTACCTAACGAAAAGCCGAAATGCTGCCCGCATCGTAGGGCTGAGCCTCGCCGGGGTTTATCTGATCGGCATGATGCTGGCCGCACCCAGGATGAGCTAACAGTTGGGGACAACCGGCCGACTTGGCCCTCACTATTCAAAAGCGAACGTTCAGCTCGGGAGCCTTTGGCTAACTTCGATCTGCAGGGCGCGGGCATCGCGTGCGTTCAGCTACCGCAGGCCAATATCGGGGTGGGGCGTCGGAGGCCAGCGGGCTGCTAGGGGCCGACGTCTTTCAGCAGCCGCACATACATTCCCTCTCATGTAGCTCGAGCCACGTACCAACTTCAATGGGCCAAGGTACGTTGACTGGGTCGCCGCGCGCTAGGCGATCGAGGGAGGTCGCCGAACTCCGGAGCGGCGTAGTCTCGACCTTCCGGGGTTACAATGTGCACATCGTAGCAGCCTGTTTTAGCGAGCTCCCAGGCTTTCTTGAGTGCCGCTTCGGGCGTACTCCTGCGATGAGCCAGCTCGCCGTGCTTGCACCTGCCTTTGACAGTAAAGCTCATTTTTTCTTCTTTTTCTTGTTTTTCTTAATGGTGTCAGCCTGAGCCCGGAATGCGTCGGCCAATGTCTTCATCTGGTCGGCTACAAAGGCGTCAGCCGTTCGGGCGGCCACCCGTTCGGCCACGACAGCCTGTTTCCGGATTTGCTTCACAGCTCCCATTGAGTTTCAACTTCTCCGGCACTGTGTTTGTTCCTGTTCGCAGAAGATCGATCGTCGAGCCGGTGTTATCAAGAGAGCGCCAATCGGGGACGTGGCTCTTCGGGCGGGGGAATGATGAAATTAAACGTCGTCCGCAGCTTGGGGAGCGGGGGTGGGACTATCGATCTGGTGAAAGACGGGTGGGCTTATCATGTTAGCGAAAGAGCCTAGATCATGTGAAGCGCGCCGCAAAAGTCTTTGGGATGGTCACTCCGCTGACGATCTTGGTGACTAGCCAAGGTATAAACGGATTTTCCGATTTAATGGCGGAGGTATCCGGTGAAGAGGCAGGAAAGCACAGCCGCTCTGCCCTTGCGACGGCTGGGGCTTCCGTTCAACAACGCTGTCGAAGTCGAGATGATCGTCGAGGTCGAGTGACACCCAGCGCGACGGCCTCATAAGCGGTGCTCGAAGGCAAGCGCAGGTGCTGTCCGTCGATTTGACCCCTTTTTTCATAACCTAGTTCTGCAGCGAATTTTCGGTTCTGCAGCGAATTTTCGGCACTCTCTTGGAGCGCGACCATATCTCTCCGAGCGGCCTGCCGCTGCGCGTCGAGGCCAAGACCGCTCCTGCCTCGATCGGGGCCTCTGGCGCGGCCGGTTGGGCTCCGGTGAAACACCTCGCTTACACCGACCCGCGTTTGATGAGTTCATGCGTCTGCGGCTGATGTCACCGCGCTTTCCGGAAGTTGGGCTCACCTCGTGGTTCTGCCCTCGTGCTTGATCTTATTCGGAGCGGCGCGGCTGAGCATACCTTGCTTTGTAGCCGTCTAGCCAACCCAGTTTAGGCGACGACCCCTCCGCCTCTTTGTCCCACACATACCAGGCATAGGCAGTTGTCCCACCGCCTTTCCGCTCGACACCGCTTGGGTAAAAGGTAATGCGCTCACTGTAGACCCAGACACGGGCGGGTGGCGTTCTGGAAAAGATCGTGTTCGCTCTGTTCGCGCCCTCTAGGAAGGCCAAACGCAGGAGAAGGGCGAACTTTCGCTTCGCCAGCTTGATGCCGCTCGCGACAAAACCCTCGGCGCAATTATAGGGCGGGTTGGTCACGATGTTGTCGGCCGTCTGCTCTGCATGAAGAAAGTCAATGCCGGCCTCCCCGTAGCCACGATCATACAAATCAGAACTGCGAACGGATTGGCCAGTCTGTTCCAGAACACGGGACATGCTGCCATCACCGCACGCGCACTCCCAAATTTCGCCGTCGAACTTTTCATTATCGATCATTGCGAACGTCGCCCAAGCCGGCGTCGGGAAAAAGTCCGGTCCACTGAGGTCAGCAAACCTCTTCGTTGTCGGCTTGAAACCGCCGTTCAGATTGTAAGTAAGATCGGTCACGCGAGAGCTCCTCGCTGGAATGAGGAGAGTATCAGGCTCGTTCATCTCGCATTTTCGCAAGGAGCTTGTGTGAGTCAAATTGACTCACCCCCTCCCCATCAAGCGATATGAGCTTCCGATGGCGGACCTGCTGGGCGCTTGGTCGCAATATCCAAATGCTGATCGAAATGGGAAATCTGCTGGGGCGTGTGCTCATTAACTCGCAGATGTCCGATCTTGAGGGCTAAGCGGAAATATTCCGCTCGGTCAGAGTATTACCGGTGTTGACCCGAAGGCGACTTACCGTCCGATACTGCAGGCCGAAGACGCTGCTCATCAACCGAACGAACCACCGACGACCCGGAACGTTGACTTGCAGCTAGAATGCGGGATGGTTCCATGGCCAACCGAAACGTCGTGGTCATCGGAGGCTCGACTGGAGCCACCGGACCGCTGGGAGAAATATTAAGCCGACTGCCGGTCGACCTGCCTGCGGCTGTGTTCATTGTTCTGCACATGCCAGCCCAGGGCGCTGGCATTCTCAAGAGCGTAGCCAGAGCTGCCGGCAAGCTGCCTGTGCGCCAGGCTCAAAACGGTATGCGCTTCGAAAACGGTCACGTCTATTTGGCTGTACCCGACCATCATCTGATGCTCGTTGACGGTCATATGATCCTAGGACGTGGCCCGCGTGAAAACCTCGCACGGCCTGCAATTGATCCGCTCTTCCGCTCGGCGGCACTGAACTACGGGCCACGCGCGATCGGGATCGTGTTGAGCGGGCTGCTTTCCGACGGCTCTGCTGGCCTCAGCGCTATCAAACGGTGTGCCGGCCTCGCGTTGGTGCAAGACCCTGCGGAAGCCAATGCCGATGAAATGCCGATCCGAGCCACGAAATCAACGACTGTCGATTTCTGCGTTCCGGCTGCGCAGATCGGCAAGTTGCTTCCAGATCTGGTTCGTGCGCCTCCAGGTTTATCGGTATCAATTCCCGCCGATCTCCTGCTCGAGGTTCAAATCGCCGCCGGCGAAGGAATCGGCGCCGAACTGATCCGCGAAATCGCCGATGCCACTGAGCTCACTTGCCCGGATTGCGGCGGGGTCCTCTCGAAGCTCAAGCTGGTTAGTCCATTGCGCTTTCGCTGTCAGGTCGGACACGCCTATAATGCCGACGTGCTCGCCGAGCAGCAGGAGAGTCGAGTCGATGAAGCATTGCGAGTCGGATTGCGCATCATTGAGGAACGCGCCGAACTGCTCCAACGTCTGGCAGAGGAGGCGCATAACAGCGGGTGGACGGACGAGGCAAATACGCACAAGGCGCGTTCCAGGGAGTACCGCGAACATGCCGACAGCGTTCGTCGTGCCCTGCTGAAGTCGATTGAACCTTCCGGCCGTGAAGCGGACGATTGAATTGAGCACCCCGCAATCCCGGTTGGAAGGTGGAACTTGTCCCGACGGGCTTTGAGATAAGCTCCGCAACCGAACACCTGCCCACCGCGTGCGGCAGCAAGGATGGGCCATGCGAACCGATCCCGCGCTTGAAATTGCGGTAAGCTGCGTTAAGCGTGCCGGCCGAAGTCTCGAGAAAACGGCAGAGATTGTGGAGCGATCCTGCTGGGTACTGGCGAGGTCTCGACAGCTGATGATAGGACGGCCGATGAAGATGGATCGGCAAGCGGAGCTGCAGCGGCTCGCCGGAGCAGACGCCCACATCGCCAGCGCCGAACTTGCCGCTTCCAGGCTAATCGTGGAAATCGAAACACGTCGTCGCTTCGGTTACGACGTTCAGTTGGCGGAAGTACTCCTCAATGGAATCCGGTCTAGTCTTGAGGCGATGCGGCGGCATCGTAAGGAAATCTTGAGGACGATCGCGGAGATCGACCAAAGAACAAGTTGACGATGTGCGTCAGACTCCGAACGACCGGACATGCATTGCTCCCTCCGATACAGCAGGCAGGAGCACGACTGATCTCTCAGCCACCGACGCCTACGGGCAGAGCCTTGGCCGGGGATGTCTGACTTGACACCGTCTGGAGGGTATTCGTCCAGAGAATAAATTGGCGCTCAGTTGGACAGCGCGCCGTTGCACCACCTGTGCCGGGACGAGACCCCTCATCGGCGCTCCTCTCCGGCTGCGAATGTCGCCTGTTGGCCGATTCCGTTGAAAAAGGCCGCGGTTGCGACTCAGAGATACCGGAGCGATCTGTTCCGTCGCGTGTTCGAAAGCGTTTTGCGCCGCTGCATCGAGGAGCGACTGGTCGGCGGTGAGGGAT
>NZ_JBANBK010000153.1:0-10130 GCF_053572325.1 Bradyrhizobium sp. UFLA05-112
ATCACGGCGTTCGAGGGGTGTCCACACCCTCACCGCCGCTTACCCCAGTCGCCGCTTACCCCATAGCATCTGGATCGTCCGCTCGAGTGCGCAATTGCGCACAAGGCGGACGATGACATCGAATGCGCGGCTACGCACTCCTCGCCAGCGCGCCGTCGATCATGTTGACGGCGTTCTGGATGCCGTAGACTGCGACAAAGGAGCCGAAGCGCGGGCCTTTCTCCTGGCCGAGGAGGACCTGGTAGAGCATGTTGAACCAGTCCAGCGTGACGCCGGGACGGCCATCCTTGCCCTTCTTGACCTGATCGAGGAACGGCTCGCGGCGGCCGATCTCGTAGACGACGTTCTGGATGTCCTCGGCCGACGCCTCCTGCGGCAACTGCGAGAGCGCATCGCGCAGGTCCTGCAATGCGGCGCGCTCGCTATCGGTCGGCTCGCGGAACTGCTTCGTCGGCGCGACGAAGTCGCGATAGTAGTTGATGGCGTAGCCGACCATCGCGTCCAGCTTCGGATGCGTCTGCGGGCTCACGCCGGGGCGGTAGCGGCGGATGAAGCCCCACAGCGTCTCGGCGTTCTCCGCGTTCGACGACGACACCAGCGTCAAGAGGAGCTGGAAGGTGACGGGCATATCGGCCTTCGGCGGATGGCCGTCATGAATATGCCAGACGGGATTGCCGAGCTGTTGCTTGGCATCCTGCCGCGGAAAGCCGTCGAGGAACTGCTGATAGTCGTCGACATTGCGCGGGATGACGTCGAAATAGAGCCGCTTCGCCGCCTTCGGCTCGCGATACATGAACAGCGACAGCGATTCCGGCGGCGCATAGCGCAGCCATTCGTCGATGGTCAGGCCGTTGCCCTTCGACTTCGATATCTTCTGGCCCTTCTCGTCGAGGAACAGCTCGAAATTGAAGCCTTCGGGCGGCGTGGCGCCGAGCGTCCTTGCAATGGCGCCCGAGAGCTTGACCGAGTCGATCAGGTCCTTGCCGGCCATCTCGTAGTCGACGCCGAGCGCGACCCAGCGCATCGCCCAATCCGCCTTCCACTGGCACTTCACATGACCGCCAGTGACAGGCGTCTCGACCTCCTCACCGGTGTCGGGATCGACATACGTGACGGTGCCGGCAGCGACGTCGCGGCGGATCATCGGCACCTGCAAGACGACGCCGGTGGTCTTGCTGATGGGCAAGAACGGCGAATAGGTCGCGCGGCGATCCGGCCCGAGCGTCGGCAGGATGATCGCCATGACCTTGTCGTAGGCGGCAAGCATCTTCAGCAGCGTCGCGTCAAAACGGCCCGAATTGTAGTAGTCGGTCGCGCTGGCAAACTCGTAGTCGAAGCCAAAGCTGTCGAGGAAGGCGCGCAGGCGGGCATTGTTGTGGTGCCCGAACGACGGATAGTCGTTGGAGAACGGATCCGGCACCCGCGTCAGCGGCTTGCCGAGATGCGCGGCCAGCATCTCCTTGTTGGGCACGTTGTCGGGGACCTTGCGAAACCCGTCCATGTCGTCGGAGAACGCGATCAGCCGCGTCTTGATCTTGTCCTCGGTGAGCACGCGGAAGGCATGGCGCACCATCGAGGTGCGCGCGACCTCGCCGAAGGTGCCGATATGCGGCAGGCCGGACGGGCCGTAGCCGGTCTCGAACAGCACCTCGTCCTTCGGGCTCTTCTTCAGCCGCGCGACGAGCGCCTTCGCCTGCTCGAACGGCCAGGCGTTGGATTGTTCGGCGAGCGCACGCAGATCGCTCGGGCTGGCGGCAGGGTCAATAACGGACATTCAAGGGGCCTCCGGGCCGCGGAAAATAGCGATTTCCGGGCAGAATGCAATTTTGTGGGCGATGTCAGACCCTCACCCTGAGGAGCGCGCTCTTCGCGCGCGTCGCGAAGGGCGAGGCCGAGAGAGAGCCGGGCCTTCATCCTTCGAGACGCTTGCTTCGCAAGCTCCTCAGGATGAGGAGCTGATGACGGGGCGACGGCTAAAACGGGCTCACCGAAAAATACCGCAGCCACAGATCGGTGTAGCGGCCTTTTTCCCAGACGCGGAACAGCGCCCAGTTCAGCGCCTGGCGCAACAGGTCGTTGCCCTTGCGCACGGCGATGCCGACACCCTCGCCGAAGAAGCGGCTCTCAATGAAGGGGCCGCCGGAGAACGCGCAGCAATCGCCGGAATCCGTGCCGTTGATCCAGAACGCCAGCGAGATGGCATCGCCGAAGATGAAGTCGACCTCGCCCCGGCGAAGCGCGGTGCGCAAGGCCTCGTCGTTGGGATAGCCGTGCAGCTCGGCGTCGGTGAACATCGCCTTGAGATACGCTTCATGCGCGGAGCCCGCTATGACGCCGACCTTCTTGCCCTCGAGATATTCGGGACGGATTTCCGGCATCACCGCGTCCTTGCGCGAGGCGAAGCGTGCAGGCACGCGATAATAGGGATCGGTGAAATCGGCGCGCGCGCGGAGCTGCGGGCTCACCGCCATGGACGCGATGATGGCATCGCCGCGGTTCGAGGAGAGCGCGTCGATCAGCGTCTCGAAACGGCGCATCTGCACGGTGCAGGTGACCTTGATCTCCTCGCACAGCGCGCGCGCAAGATCGACGTTGAAGCCGGCCGGATTGCCGTCTGCGCCGGTGTAGTTGAACGGCGGATAGTCGGTTTCGGTCAGGAAGCGGATCACGGTCAGGCGCGACAGGTCCGGCCGTTCGGGCCGCCGGCGGGGATCCCAGAAGCCGGGCACGGCCTGGGGAGCGGCTTGAGGCGCTCCAGGCGCCGGCTTGGCCGGCGCCTGCGCAAGGGCGCCGGGCGCCGCCGACAACAGGCAGGCACCGACCGCCGCCAGCCCGATCAGGAGGCGGCGGACAGTTTTGAGCGATTTCGCCTGTTGCGATGGGGCCATCGGTTTGAGATTAGCGGGATTTTGTTGGGATCGGAGGGCCTTATAGACCATCCCGCCGGGAACGCGAGTGGGGATTACGGCCGGTTCGGCGATCTCAGAGGTACCGCTTCAGCTCGGCCGCGGCCTCCTCAGGCGGGCGCTTCATGTTGAACGGAGCGACGAACCTCCCGTCGCGGTCCATCAGGTAGATCAGCGCGGTGTGGTCCATGGTGTAGTCGCCGTCCTTCGTCGGGACCTTCTTGGCGTAGACGCGATAGGACGTCAGCACCTTGGTGGTCTCGGCCGGATCGCCGCTGAGGCCTTCCAGATGCGGATCGAAGCTCGAGAGATAGTCCTTCATCGTCGACGGCGTGTCTCGCTCGGGATCGACCGAGATGAAATAGGCGTTCACCTTGTCGGCGTCCTTGCCCATTGCCCGCAGCACTTCCGAGATCTCGAACAGCGAGGTCGGGCAGACGTCCGGGCAATGGGTGTAGCCGAAGAAGATCAGGGTCGGCTTGCCCTTCAGGCTCTTGTCGGTGACGGTCTTGCCGTTCTGGTCGGTGAGCGCGAACGGCCCGCCGATCGCGGCCGGCTGAGCCACCTTGCTGACCCCGCCCATGGCCCAGAACATCACGAGCAGCCCGACGACGAGGCTTGCGGCGAAGGCGGTCGCGATCACCAGCGGGCGGGCAGTCCGGCTCATCGTGGAGAGAATCCCGTTGTACGGATCAGAAGCAGGCCGACAGGCCGGCCCTGATCACCTCAAAAAACACCTGGCTGCCGTAGTGGAACCACAGCGCCAGCGTGGCCAGCAGCGTAAGTCCGCCGAGCCCCGCGCCCGCAAATAGCAGCACGGATGGCGTCCCGCCGGCAGTGGGCGAATTGTCCGATACCGGATGCGCTGATTGCAGTGGTTGAGCCATGACAATGATCGCGGCGATACGCGCCGGTTCCCTGCCCCTCAGATAGGCGCTGGCCCGCGCCCGGGCAAGCGCCGCGCGTGGGCCAGAATAGCTCCCGGATCAGCTCGTCCTGATGGTTTGTTAGTGAAGCAGCTGCCCGCGGGCGGATTCCAGTTCTCCCGCTTGCGGGAGAGCCCGGCGCGACGGGCGGCTGGTCGCGGCCTGCGCGTCCATGTAGCAGGGCTTGTACATCGACTCGAGCTGCTTGCCCCTGAGGAAGATCATGTGCGGGGTGAGGCCGCCACGTTGCGAGATCCAGCGCCGCACCTGCGACGGATACATCGCATAGAGCATCTGGGTCGCTTCGGGATTGGTGATGGCGCGGCCGTTGACGCCGAAATCCCAAGCGGCGTGGAAGCCGAGCGTCGCATGCGAGGTCACGCAGATGCGGTCGCGCGGGATGGCCCCGAGGACGATGGTACAGGCCGAGGCGCAGAGCCCGTCGATGATGACGGTCTCGCCGGACTGGCGCAGGTCCTGGTATCTGTCGACATAGGTTCCGATGCGGCCGCCACGGTCGTCGGCGATCCGAACCACCGCGTGAGAGGCCCCCATGCCCGCGAACAGGAGAACCGCTGCGAGCAACCCCGTCAGAAACTTCATGTCCCCCGCCCCAGTCCCATTCGAATCTGTGTGTCAGGTGGTGATGCGCCGCTAACGTCCGTCCTAACCGTGGTTTTGTCTAGGCGCGTGGGCTCGCTCAAAACAAATTCAAATCCGGTGTTGCGCCCGCGCTGCACTTCGCCGATCCCCCCGCCGTCCCAACACCAAAGTGGAACAAGTTAACGGATTCTTGTGTCGCTCCTCTTGATCTCAGCGACGGCGGCTGACTTCAATCCGGATGATTACAGGGGGGAACTCAATGGCTGAGCAGGCGGACGTCATTGTCGTCGGCGCGGGGTTGTCGGGGCTGGTGGCTGCAACCGAAATTGCCGATGCCGGCAAGCGCGTGATGGTCGTCGATCAAGAGGGCGAGCAATCGATCGGTGGCCAGGCGTTTTGGTCGTTCGGCGGTTTGTTCCTGGTCAACTCGCCGGAGCAGCGCCGGCTCGGCATCAAGGATTCCGCCGAGCTCGCGCTGCAGGACTGGCTCGGCACCGCGGGCTTCGACCGCGACGAGGACCACTGGCCACGGAGATGGGCGGAAGCCTATGTGGCATTCGCGGCCGGCGAGAAGCGATCATGGCTGCGCGCGATGGGCCATCGCATCTTTCCGGTGGTCGGCTGGGCCGAGCGCGGCGGCTATGACGCGATGGGGCACGGCAATTCGGTGCCGCGCTTTCACGTGACCTGGGGCACGGGACCCGGCATCGTCGAGCCGTTCGAGCGCCGCGCGCGCGAGGCGGCGAGAAGCGGCCGGCTGGCCTTCAAGTTCCGCCATCGCGTCGATGCATTGAACATCACGAATGGCACGGTCGACGGCGTGAGCGGCAAAATCCTCGCGCCGGACAGTGTCGAGCGCGGCAAGAGCTCCTCGCGCGACGTGGTCGGCGACTTCGCGCTGAAGGCACAGGCGGTGATCGTCGCCTCCGGCGGCATCGGCGGCAATCACGATCTGGTGCGGCAGAACTGGCCGAAGCGGCTCGGCGAGCCGCCAACATTCATGATCTCCGGCGTGCCCGAACATGTCGACGGCCGCATGATCGGCATCACGGAAGGCATCGGGGCGCGGCTGATCAACCGCGACCGCATGTGGCATTATGTCGAGGGCATCCAGAACTGGAATCCAATCTGGCCACATCACGGCATCCGCATCCTGCCCGGCCCCTCCTCGATGTGGTTCGACGCCACGGGCACACGGCTGCCGGCGCCGCTGTTTCCAGGCTCGGACACGCTCGGCCAGCTCGAATACATCACGTCGACCGGCTATGATTATTCCTGGTTCATCCTGACGCAGAGCATCATCAAGAAGGAATTTGCGCTCTCAGGCTCCGAGCAGAATCCCGATCTCACGGGAAAAAGCTGGCGCATGACGTTGCGCCGCGCCACCAACAAGGGCGCGCCGGCACCGGTGGAAGCGTTCAAGAGCCATGGTGTCGACTTCATTGTGCGTGACAAGCTCGAGGAGCTCGTGCCGGCCATGAACAAGCTCGCCGGCAGCGATCTTCTCAGGCTCGACCATGTCAGGATGCAGATCGAGGCGCGCGACCGTGAGATCGCCAATCCCTTCGTCAAGGACGCGCAGGTGATGAACATCCACAATGCGCGCCGCTATATCGGCGACAAGCTGATCCGCACCGCCTCGCCCCATCGCATCCTCGATCCCGAGCATGGACCGCTGATCGCGGTCAAGCTCAACATCCTGACGCGCAAGACGCTCGGCGGGTTCGAGACCGATCTGGACTCGCGCGTGTTCGGACAAGAGGGCCAGGTCATTCCCGGGCTCTACGCCGTAGGCGAAGCCGCCGGCTTCGGCGGCGGCGGCGTGCACGGCTACCGCTCACTGGAAGGCACGTTCCTCGGCGGCTGCCTGTTCTCGGGCCGCAACGCCGGGCGCGCCGCGGCGAAGGCGGTGGGCTAGCTCAATGTTGTGGCGGATGGGCATCGGAGTTCTTGCTGCGGTGCTGCAGTTCGCCGCACCCGCACGGGCCGACACGATCGACATCAATGGCGTGACGCGCACGTTCATCATGATGCCGGCGCCGACCAAGCCTGCCCCCCTCGTCATCGTGCTGCACGGCAAGACCCAGCGCGGCGCCGACATGGTGACACGGACATCCTGGCCGCTGATGGCCAAGCGCAACTCCTTTACCGTGGTGTTTCCCGATGGGCTCAACAACGCCTGGGCCGATGCGCGACCCGACGCCCGACGCGCCGGTCGCGGGCCGCCCAAAGGTACCGACGATATCGCTTTCATCGCAGCCCTGGTCGACAAGCTCGTGAAAGACGGCACGGCGGACGCGCGCCGCGTCTACATCACCGGCATCTCCAATGGCGGTGCGATGACCATGACGCTGGCCTGCAACCGCGCCGATCTGTTCTCGGCCGCCGCTAGCGTGATCATGAACCTCACCGATGAATCGGCCGCCACCTGCCATCCATCACGTCCGCTGCCGATGCTGCTCATGAACGGCACGGTCGATCCGCTGATCCCCTATGACGGCGGCCGCGGCGCGAGTTATTTTGCGGCCGACGGCTTCTGGTCGACCACGAAGACGCTGGCATTCTGGCGTAGCATCAATGGCTGCGAAGCTGATGATGCCGCGGCAACCGATCTGCCCGACAGGAATCCTCACGACGAGTCCACCGTGACGCAGATCGGCTCGTACTGCCCGAAAGGGCGTGACGTCGTGCTCTACCGCGTCAATGGCGGCGGTCATCGCATGCCCGGGCATTTCCCCGATGCACGTTTCCCAAAAGTCGCGAACGGCCTGCTCGGCCCGCAGAACGGCGACATCGACGGCGCCGACACGATCTGGGCGTTCTTCAGCCGCTTTCCTTGAGGCCGCGCATGCGTCACCGGCAACGCATGCGTGCCCAGCAACGCATGCGTGCCCGGCAACGCATGCGTGCCTGGCAACGCATGCGTGCCTGGCAACGCATGCGTGCCTGGGGTGGCAGAGCACAGGGGGCTGCGCTAGACAGGGCCGCCATTCCAACAGGAGATTCACATGAGCATTCAACGTTTCGAAACCGGCCCGCGCATGAGCCAGGCCGTCGTGCACGGCAACACCGTCTATCTCGCCGGTGTCGTCGCCAGCAGGGCCGGCGGTGAAAGCGTGACGAAGCAGACCCAGGACATCCTGGCGACCATCGACAGCCATCTCGCCAAGGCCGGCACCGACAAATCGAAACTGCTGTCGGCAACGATCTACATCACCGACATGAAGACGTTCCAGGAGATGAACGCGGTGTGGGACGCCTGGGTGTCGCCGGGCAACACGCCGGCGCGCGCCACCGTGGAAGCCAAGCTCGCCGCCCCGCAATACACCGTCGAGATCATGGTGACCGCGGCCAAGTAGCACGCTGGAAGATGACTGTGCGGGCCAGAAGCGCGATGAAAGCATCATCGCGCTTCAGTTCTTCGCAGGCGCATGACCTCCGAGGTAATCGATTGGCGCGCGCAAACCTTCGATAGTCAGGGACAGCCGAACCATCCGGCGCTTTTCGAAGGAGACCATCATGACCGACCACACCACCCTCGCCCACCGCTATATCGATCTCTGGAACGAGCGCGCGCCGGGCAAACGGCGCGAACTGCTCAGCGAGAACTGGACGGCGGATGCGAGCTATGTCGATCCCTTGATGCGCGGCGACGGCCATGACGGCGTCGACGAGCTGATCGCCGGTGTGCAGCAGCGCTTTCCCGAGTTCAGGTTCAGGCTGATCGGCGAGCCCAATGGTTATGGCGAGCACCTGCGCTTTTCATGGGGTCTCGGCCCAGACGGCGTCGACAGCCCGATCAAGGGTACCGATTTCGCCGTGCTGAAAGACGGCCGCATCAAGAGCGTCACGGGATTCTTGGATCAGGTGCCGGCGGGCGCGTGAGCTGGCTTACCACCCTCCCTGCAGCGCAGGGCTATCGCATATGAGCATCAACGAGGTCGTCATGCCCGGGCTTGTCGCGGGCATCCACGTTCTCTGTGCTGCAGGGTAAGGCCTGAATGGCCGGGACAAGCCCGGCCATGACGATGTGGAAACTTCGGTGCCGCTGGCGCCCAGGTTCTGTCCGTATTCGAGGGCCGTTCTAGTTCGAAGGAACTAGTGTCCTTGTTCGATTTGTGTTCACTAGTGAACAGAACAAAATGCCCCGCGCCTGCATCTTGGTGCCGATTATGCTGAACCATGCGGATTAGGACCCGCAAGCACGAGGGGTGCGAGCCATGCAACGTCGACGTATCAAGCCAATCCAATCCCTTGAAGACCGCCTTGCCGAGGAGGCGAAGCGCCTACACGAGAAAGCCAAGTTGCTCCCACCAGGAGCGGTCCGCGAGGCCCTCTTGCGGAAGGCTCGCCAAGCCGAGACCGGCTCGCACATAAGCGAATGGCTGCGATCTCCCGAGCTACAACCGCCGAAAGAATGAGAACCTATCGACTAGCAATAGCCACGCTGGCCGCTTCCTCGCTGGCTGGATGGTCTGCGTGCTTGTCGTCGCGTAGGTCGTCTCATTCGGCACGAGGTCATCGTTCTCCCGACCACCACGTTGACTGCGGATCGCTCGCGAAAATCTTGGTCGAGCGCAGCGCGACCAGATGGCGGATAGAATTGCCGCCGTTTTGGAAAATCGCGAACCGAATGGAGTTTCCGAGGCTTCGGATAAAATGTAGCGTCGAACTAAATCCGGCGTATCCAATCCTGCCGCCACTCGCGATTTGCTTTGACCAAGCGACGGACTTCAGCAACGGCGGCGTTCGCACGTGCAACAAGCTGCTCTAGCGGTTCCAGTGCATCTGACATGCCCATAAACCAGCGGGGGGGGGGCGGTTCCCAGCGCGCCGCTTAAATTAGCCCCGCATCTATGTCCTTGATGGTCCTTATGATCTCATTCCTATGCTCCTGCATCTCCTTCAGGGTACGCCGGTATGTTTCAAGCAATTGCTCTGCTACAGCGGTGGGGTGCCCGCCTGCGCGCAGCCGTTCGATATCCATGATCTGATGACTGATTGTTCGTTCGGCGTCGCTGAGATGACGTTCAGCCTCGGCGAGCCGCTGAACTTCCGCGTTCCTGTCCATGCCACTCTCCCAATCCCATTGGAAAGTGGAGCGAGCCTTCGGAAGTTCCGGCGGCGTTGGCGTGCTTCCAGCCAGCAACTTCTCCAGAACGAGCGTATTGTCTCCGCATCACCGGCCAAGGCTTTGTCCGTAGGCGTCGGTGGCTGAGAGACCGATCGATCGCGCTCCAGCCTGCATGAGGAAGGGAGCGGCCAATGGTCCTTAATCCAGGTCGTATCTTTCGAGATCTTGATGCCCAGCATCTCGAAGCGACGCGCAAGGCGCTTGCCGAACACCGTAAGCTTCTTAAAGACACACCGCCACCTGACAGCTTCGCAGGACGGAAGACCTACGAACCGTTCCCCCTCCCGCGAGGACGACGAGTAACCAGAACTTCGGCGACCCGGTAACTTGAGCCTTGTCTGCAAGAGGCAGGCAGCGCTTGCGGGTTCCGAAGCGGTGCGAGCTACTCTGCTCGTCATGGCGGCCGAATATCGAAAAGCTAGCTAAGCGCCCGAGCACGGGCCGTTCGACTACCGGCCTCTTTCATTTCGCGAATGTCGCCTGTTGGCCGATTCCGTTGAAAAAGGCCGCGGTTGCGACTCAGAGATACCAGTGATTCAGTCTGTCTAGTTGGCAGGACTG
>NZ_JBANBK010000154.1:0-10106 GCF_053572325.1 Bradyrhizobium sp. UFLA05-112
CGTGTCCCTCGCCGGCCATAGGCGTAAGAACCGGCGTACACCGGATTCGTCAGCATGTGGTGCAGTGTGTGATAGACGGGTGGCTTCCATTCGACCGGGCGTTTACCGCGACCTTGCACAATCGCTGGAACGAGAACGTTCTCCTGCCTGAACCAAAGCAGCACCTGCCGGACTGACTGGAGCTCGCCGAATTTGCGGAAGACGAGCAAGATGCCGTCCTGGACGCGTCGATCAGGATCCTTCTCGATACGGTCGTCATCCGTCTTCACGTAGCCGACGGCGACGGTCAAATGGAGTTCACCCCGTCGCGCCTTCTGGCGCATTGCCTCGACGGACCGTTGCCGGAAGATCGACAACTCCATCTCACTCATGGTGCCCTTCATACCAAGCAACAGCCGGTCATTGGGTGAGCGTGGATCATAGATTGCTTCCTCGTCGACAATCAGTGTGCCGACCAGGCCGCAGAACTCCAGCAAAGTGTGCCAGTCTCTGCCGTTCCGGGCAAGGCGTGATGCCTCGAGCGATACCACGGCTCCAACCCGTTCTTCGCAAATCGCGGCCAGTAGCTTCTCGAAGCCCGGTCGGACCGTTCCGCCACCGGATCGGCCGAGATCATCGTCGACAAGTTGAACGTCTTCCCAACCAAGCTGCCGCGCACGCTCCACCAAGCCATACTGGCGTCGTTGGCTCTCGAGATTGTTGACGACCTGATACGCTGTGGATTGGCGGATATACACGAAAGCGGCGCGAGCCAGGTGCGCGGGCGTGATCTTATTCATTGCCTGCTCCCTTTTTGCCGTTGGCTGGAGGCTCGTTCGCCGGCTTCGTCGCCGCTTCCATCAGCAATGCTCGCAGAAGGGCCAACGCCTTCTGGCGTTCGGTGCCAATCATGTCGCTGGGCTGGGTTAGGGGAAGGAACAGATCCATTTGCGTACGACACTGCCTTCTCATCGCCGAATCCTCCGGGGCTTTCTTCTTCCGGACGACAGGGTACGAGATGATCAACCAGATTACGCAGTTGAAGGAGTTGGCTGACGGGAAGGCGCGGAATCGTTACAATCTCTGTCGAACATGCCGACGGATCGAACATCCAGCCTGGCACCTGGAAGGAGCCGCCATGCGGTTGCCGAATCAGGAAATAATGAACACCGTCGTGCTCATGGTCGCCGGTCACCAGGACCATCCGGCCAGCCAGCGGGTGGAACGGATAGGTGATCACGGCTTCGAATGTCAGAAACCCGGCACTATGGCCCCGGCCCGGATGAAGGCGCGGAGAACTGGGCCTGCATCGCTTCGCTGATCGAGACTTGCAAGCTCTGCGGCGTCGAGCCACAGGCCTATTTGACCGACGTCCTCACCAGACTGGTCAACCTCTGGCCGGCCTCGCGTTTGGACGAACTCATGCCCTGGACGTGGAGCACCGAGCGAGCTAACGGCCTCGCCGCTTGATGAACTCGCCTCCTGGATCGCGACCGCTCCTGCAGGCCTCGGCTCCGTGTGTTCCGGCAGCTTCAACAAGCCGTCCCGTGCCGCCTTGCGCCAGGCTGACAAGTGCTGCGGCGACAGACCGTGGCGCCGCGCGACATCCGAGACGATCGCGCCTGGCACCAAGGATTCCGCGATGATCCGTTCCTTGACCGCATCGCTCCAGCGCCGCCGAACTCGCAGCTGCGATGCATCAACAACACGCTCGACCATCTGTGCAATCCGTCCACTTCAAGACGAACGCATATTGCCAATCTGCTCAACAGCAACAAGGTGCGGGAGACACGCCGCTTACCTTGCAGGTGCTGTGGGAAGAGTACATTGCAGAGCATCGGGATGGGTGCCGGTTTAGCCGTTTCTGTGACTTGTTCCGCAACTGGGAAGGCCCGGCTGCCGCTGGCGATGCGCCAGCACCACGGCGGGGGCGAGAAATTGTTTGTCGACTATGCCGGCGACACGATGCCGGTGGTTGATCGCAAGACTGGCGAGGTGCGTGACGCGCAGATCTTCGTCGCGGTCATGGGCGCATCCAGCTTGCCGTTCGCGCTGCCGCTTTGTAGCATTTGCCGATGACCCAGGGGCGAGATCTAGCGCGGCAAACAGCGAGGTCGTACCATGCCGCACATAGCTGTGCGTACGACGCTCCGGCATGCCGGACATTATCGGCAAGACGGGCTGCTCGCGGTCGAGCGCCTGACTCTGGCTCTTCTCATCGATGCTGACGACAAGGGCTCGGTTCGGCGGGGACAGGTAAAAAGCCGATGATGTCACTTACCTTATCGATGAACAGCGGATCGCTCGACGGCTTGAATGTCTGGGCTATGGTGTGGCTACCAGCCGAACGCGCCCACATTCGGCGGATCGTGGTGTGGGAGAAGCCAGTTTCTGCAGCCATCGAGCGGATCGACCAGTGCGTCGCATCGGCCGGCGTCGTCCGCAACATCCGCTCGAGATCGTCGTTGATGGTTCGAGGGCGGCCAGGGCGAGCCTCGTCAAGCAGGCCATCACAGCGATCCTTCAAAATCGGCGACGCCACTTGCCAACGGTGTGTTCGTGGAGGCCGAGTCGGCAGCCACAGACTCGCTAAGCAATCCATCCGCGGATCGCTGGGCATCGCTCAGATAGCGACCGGGCAACACGATGACGACGAACTTGCCTCTCCAAGGACGTCCGCTCCTGCTGAGTCAACACCAACGGCGCAATCGGCCGGCCTCTCATACCTGCATTCGCCACAAGCGCTCTCCTTCAGAGGTCTCAGCGCTCTTTTATGTGACGAACTTGCATTCCAGATGACTAGCGTGATGAAGCTGTATTCGGCAAGTTGCCGGCTTACACCCCGACTGTTCCAGCGCCCCCAAGTGCGTGCTTGTGGGCGATTTCCGATGGTAACCCGCACGCAGTCAGTCTTCCAGTTCGGCCAAAGTGGCTTCAAACGACATTCCGTTCCCGTAACTGCCCAAGCAACTGCTTGGGGGCGGTATCATCAAAGCCCAATTCCCTAAGCAGCTCTCGTCGCGAGGGTTTGCCAACCGGGGTCCTAGGCAACGCTTGGCGGATGCTCAAGGAAGTCGGAAGTTCATGTCTGCCGAGCTTATCCGAGAGGTACTCTCGGAGTTCGTCTATACCGAGACCGTCGCAGCTAAAGCGCAATGTCACAAAAGCGCCAACCGCCTCTCCTCGTCGCTCGTCAGGAATACCCACCACGATCACTTCGTCGACGTTCGGATGTCCTAAGATCGCCTGTTCGACAACCATCGGATACACGTTCAATCCATTGACGATGATCATCTCCTTGCGGCGTCCCACTATGGACACGAACCCGTCGGCATCTAGAAATCCAAGGTCTCCGGTCTTGAACCATCCATGCTCAAACGATTCCGCATCTCGGCCCTGGAGGTATCCCGCGATGACATTTTGCCCCCTCACGCAGATTTCGCCCACTTCTCCTGTCGGAAGAGGGGTGCGATCCACCAGCGAGACAATCTGCAGATCAAGTCCTGGCAGGGGTATACCGATCGAGCCATCCTTGCGGAATCCCGTAGATGGCCGGTTAGTGCCCGCCGCGATGGTCTCCGTCATACCCCAGCCACCCCGGAGGAACCGTCCGGTCAAGGCCTCCACGCGTTCCTTGACACTGATTGGGAGCGGCGCTCCGCCCGCGCTGCATAGCCTGAGGGAGGATAGGTCGTATGTTTCGACTCCAGGGTAGTCAACGATCTCCTTCCATATAGTAGGTACGGCCGGCAAGGTTGTCGCCCGCAATTCGACTATGTCGCGCAACACGTCAGCAACTTTGAATCGGTAATGCATTGATACGAGCGCGCCCGTGAGAAAGCTCTTCAAAAAAATGGTCACGAGACCGTAGACGTGTGAGACCGGGAGCGCACAAATGACGATTTCAGGTCCAACCGCTTCAGCACTGTCGAACCAATGAAAGTAACTTGAAAGCGCCGCAGAGATGTTAGCGTGCGTTATCATTGCGCCTTTAGGCGCGCCAGTCGTTCCACCGGTGTATTGAATCAAGGCAAGCTGTTCGCTGGTAACTTCGTCGAACCGGGTCACGATAGACGCTTCGCGGAGAAAGCGTTCATAGCGTATGACGATTTCGTCTTCTTGAATGGGTGGATGAAGTACATCTCGGCCCCATTTGGCCTCTTCTATCACCACAATCCTAATGACACCGCAACGACCTACGGCGGCTTTCGCCTTTGCCAGGATGTCCGGATCGTCCGTTGTGATCAGAGTCGTCGCCTCACTATCCGACAGCTTGTAGGCTACTTGAGCCTCTGAGTCGAAGGTGGTTAAGTTGACGACGGTTCCCCCAATTTTGAGGGTCGCGAAAAAGGCGATAGGGTGAAAAGGCGCGTTGGGTAAAAGCAGCGCGATTCTTTCGGGATGAGGCGGATGAGCCATCAACGCCAGAGCGAGGCGCTCAACTTCGGTCGCAATCCATTTGAAAGTAAAGCGCCGCCGCGCGAACAAGATTGCGTCACGGTCAGCAAACCGCGTAACAGCATCATCGAAGAGGCGATTGACGGTTGAGATTTCCAATCGACCGTCCCAACGGGCACCTTTTGGATATGACTTTACCCATGGCCGCTCCTGCGAGTCAGGCAAACTGTGTCTATTCATGATTTGTCCAAAGGCGAAAAGACTACGAACTACAGGCTCTAGATCGTTTTTGACAGGCCCCGCTGCTTCGCGGCCTTGAAAGCCTCTGCAACATGAGAGAGCTGATGCGTGTCAAAATGGGCATGCAGCGCGGTGCGGAACCCCTGCATGTCGGCAACGCGGTTTAACGACCGCTTGACGAGCATGAGACTAAATGGCGGCGCCTCGGCAATACGTTGCGCCATGGCTAAGACAGTATCTTCAAGCTCGGCTCGGGGGACGACCTTGTTAGCGAGGCCAACATGCAGCGCCTCGGCAGCAGAAATCCGCGATCCAAGAAACAACATTTCCTTCGCCTTGCGCATGCCGACCACCCACGGATGCACAAGAATCTCGACGGCCGCAGCACCCATCGTGTGAACTACTGGATCAGAAAAGAATGCATCGTCAGCGGCGACGAGGAGATCGCACATGCTCGCTACCATAAAGCCACCAGCGATGCACGCACCCTGCACCTGCGCAATAGTCGGCTTTGGGCAATCTCTGATCCGGAGGGCGTAGTCGAAGTAGTATCGAGCTTCGTATGCCCACCGCTCCTCAACTGTGAATGCAGCCCGCTTCAGCTCGGCCTCCTTGAGGTCATGGCCCGCCGAAAAATGATCGCCATGACCGGCAAGAATAACCACGCGGACCTCGTTATCGCGCGCCGCAAGCTCTAAAGCTTCATCGAGCTCCTGAAGCAGCTGCTGGCTCTCCGCATTGCGCTGAGTCGGCCGATTGTGCCAGATGCGAACAGCAGAACCAACCCGGTCGCAGTCAATAAACGACGACATATCCCACCTTTCCCAGGCGAAGGCACGCGCCCAGTTATGTTCTTAATCTTTTCTCTCGAGCGACGGCGAACAATCGCCCAGGGATTACTTTAGTAGAACAGGCGCGGGGAAAAGCTGCGTTTGACGACAAAAGTTCGTCAGAAAACAGCCTTCTTTAAACGGATTTGCTGTTCCGCCGAATTGCCAGCCAAGTGTCGGCGAGGAAAGTCTCGAATCTTTCGCCGTTGTGACTGCTGGGGCGCCCGCATACGGGTGCAAACGATCGTATATCCGTCTCGGATGCCCAATGTTCAGATCAGAGGTAGAGCAGGTAGCGGTCGCCATAAAGCAAAGAGCTTGTCATCGAAGTTAAAGGCGGAATTTGCAGCGAGGCGCTTGACCCATTGCCGGTCATGATGAAGGGGACGCCCATCGAGCATATGGACGAGATCCTTGGATCCCACCGGCGGCGGCTGCCTTGTGTAGTTGGGGAGTGTCTTTTGAGCATGTGACCCTAATTCTAGCAGACGTGTGAAACGTCTAACGTATTTCGACCCTCGCTGGTTCAGCAGGTGTTTCAACAGAGATTTGACGATCTAAAGGGGCGTCCTTAACCATGCCGCACGCAGCAGGAAGCCGCATTTTTGAGCCATCGCTCGAATTGAAATCTCTTTACGTATGCACCGCTGCCAGCAGTTTTGCTGTGCCAAGGTTGTTGAGTCCCCTTCGCAGATTGGAGACAAGAACGGTTAGGCCGAACTCGCCACGCACGGTTTCGAGCCCGCGCTAAGGAGGGCGCCCTGATTTATCCACTGCTTGACCGTACCGAAAAGGTGCTCGATGACCTCGTGGATCGGTTAAGGATTTCCGGCTTCCCCGACACGCTCTGCCATGCGGTTGAGCACGTCATAGGTACAACCAGCTTTATCTGGCGGAGCGGCAGCTCGGACTGATCCGGGAAGCTGCCTGCTGGTCGCATGGACGGCTGCCGTTCTTCGCCATGGCCGACATCGAAGAGAATGCGCGGCGCAAGGCTCCGGGCACAAAGGGAATCCCGATCGCGATTGAGGTCGTCCGGCGGATGATATGGTGGCACCGGGCAGGGCATGCGCGGCTTTTCTATGTCGTTTACAGCCGAGGGCCCCAAAAGACCAATGGCTGCCTTAATCTGGCTACCTTCAGCCGTGTTGCGGGAGGTAGCCATTCCCAACCAGCGCGACCACCGCGGACGGTGACCGCGCCCCTTTAGCGCCGATCGCGAGCAGGAGGCGCTAGTGTCCTGAACCAGAAGTTCGCAACATCGGGTCCTGTTTTGCCGGGGCATTGTAAGAAGCGCTCGATGGAAGCAAGGATGTCATCGGCGGATTTGGTCCATCGGAACGGTTTGGGATCGGCGTTGTGTCGTTCGATGAACGAGGCGATGTCCGCCCGGAGGGCGGCTACGCTGCGATAGACGCCGCGCCTGATCTTCTTGTCGGTGAGGAGCGCGAAGAAGCGCTCGACTTGATTGAGCCATGACGAACTGGTCGGAGTCAGGTGCACGTGCCAACGCGGCCTTTTGGCCAGCCATCTCCGGATCATTGGGGTCTTGTGCGTAACGTAATTGTCCATGACGAGATGGACGTCGAGATCGCGCGGTACGGCAGCCTCGATCTCATCAAGGAACTTGCGGAACTCGGCGGTGCGGTGGCGCCCGTAGCACTTGCCGATGACCCGCCCGGTCGCAATATCGAGGGCGGCGAACAGCGATGTGGTGCCATGCCTTTTGTAGTCATGGCTCCTTCGGGCCGCCTGGCCGGGACGCATCGGCAGCATCGGCTGGCTGCGGTCCAACGCCTGGATTTGGGACTTCTCATCCACACACAGAACGATGGTGTGCCCCGGCGGTGAGACATAGAGGCCCACGACATCGCGGACTTTGGCCACGAAGTTCGGATCGTCGAGAGCTTGAACGTCTCCATCCGGTGTGGCTGGAGCCCGAAGGCCCGCCAGATGCGTTGTACCGTCGAGACCGATAGGCCGCTGGTCTTCGCCATATCGCGGGAGCTCCAATGAGTGGCGTTCTCAGGGCAACTCTCCAACGTCCTCACGATCACGGCTTCGATGCGGGCATCGTCAATCGTGCGCGGCGCGCCGGAGCGCGGCTCGTCGTGCAGCCCGGCCACGCGCTGCTCCATAAAACGACGCCGCCACTTGCCTACGGTCTGCCGGTCCAGCCCCAGCTCGGCCACCACTTCCGTGTTCTGACCACCCTCCGCACAGGTCAGCACGATCCGGGCTCTCAGAGCCAGCGCCTGCGCCGTCTTCCGTAAGCGCGAAGCCGATACCCTTGCTTCAGAATTCGAATGAACGTGCGAAGAAGCCTCCGGCTTGGACGGAGGTTTGGGATGTGATTGGACAGCAAAAAGGACGTCCATTTGGACGGCTCATGGGTAGGGCCGGTGAGCCGGCTGGAGGTCCTTGAAGGACCGTCGGGACGCCGCGTGCGTTCGGAGGCTGAGAGAGCTCGGATCGTCGCCGAGAGTCTGCTACCCGGTGCCCAGGTGTCCGAGGTGGCGCGCAAGCACGGAGCGACGCGCTGGCAGATTTACGATTGGCGACGACGCTTTCGACAGCGAGGCATGTTGGCGCCGTGCGAGGCGTCGCAGTCGACGTTCGCGTCGCTGGTCGTGGAAAGCGCGTTGGAGGAGGGTCACGTTCCGGCGGTCAAGCTTGAGATCGCGATCGGCGATGTCGTGCTGCGGACGGACACAGCCATAGATGGCGAGCAGCTGTCCCGGGTGATCCGCGCAGTGCGAGCGTCACGATGATCGCGGCGGGTGCCGATCTGAAGATTTACATCGCGACGCGGCCGATCGACTTCCGCTGTGGCCACGATGGACTTGCGGCGAAGGTGCAGGAGATGCTTCGCCTCGACCCGTTCAGCGGCGCAGCCTTCGTGTTCCGATCGAAACGAGCGGACCGGATCAAGATTTTGGTCTGGGATCGAACGGGCCTGGTGTTAGTTCATAAGCGCCTCGAAGGCTGCAAGTTCGTTTGGCCAACGATCGCAGACGGCGTGATGCGCATATCGCCAGCGATGTTCGCAGCCCTGTTCGAAGGGCTGGATTGGAGGTTAGTCCGCCCGGAAGAAGCGCGGCGTCCCCAGGCGGCTGGATAACTGCGGCAGATTGACTCGGGAGCTATTTTGAACATGGCAGGCGCAGTGGCGATGTGCTCGAAATAGCGCATGAGCATTGCGGCGCTGCGCAACGAAAACGAACGCCTGAAGGCGCTTTTGGCGCAAACGCAGGCAGCCTTGAGCGAGCATCAGGGGGCACTGGCGGCATCGGAGGAAGCGCGACGTCGGCTGGAGGTCATTCTCGGGGAATTGAGACGCGAGAAGTTCGGCGCGAAGTCCGAGAAGCTGCGGCCAGATCAGTATCACTTGCCGCTGGAAGACGTGGAGATCGCGCAAGGCATCCTGGACGCGGCTCAGGAGAGAGCCGAGGCTGTGATCCAGGGCCGGTCGCGGAGCGCGCCGGATCAAGGTTCTCATCGCAATCGCGGCTGCTTGCCTGCCCATTTGCCTCGGGTGGAACGGATCATCGAGCACGCTCTGTCCGTGCGGTTGCGGCGCCATGACAAAGATCGGCGAGGACGTCAGCAAACGCCTCGACGTGATCCCGGCGCAATGGCGCGTGCTGGTCACGCGCCGCCCGAAATACATCTGTCGCCGCTGCTCGGGCCCTGTCGTGCAGGCCCACGCGCCGGAGCACGTCGTGCCTGGTGGGCTGCGACCGAAGCGGCGATTGCGCACGTGATCGTCTCCAAGTTCGGCGACCATACGCCGTTTTACCGTCAGGCCGAGATCTATGCTCGGCAGGGGATCCGGCTTGATCGGGCGACACTGGGCAACTGGTCCGGCCGCGCCTGCTTCCATCTCCAACCCGTAGTGGACCACATGCGTCGCCATCTGGAGAGGGCAGATCGTCTGTTCATGGACGAAACCACGGCACCGGTGCTCGATCCCGGGCGTGGCCAAACGAAGAAAGGCTACTTCTGGGCGATCGTCTCCGACGACCGCGGCCACAGCGGCCCAAGTCCTCCGATCGTGCTGTTCCGATATGCCCCCGGTCGCAGCGGCGCCTTCGCGGAGCAGTTCCTGCATGGCTTTAACGGACGCTTCCTGCAATGCGATGCCTATGACGGTTATGACCGGCTGACCGAAGTCGCTCGACCGCAGGGGCCGTGGACGCTTGTGCATTGCTGGAGCCATTTGCGCCGGCGCTTCGTCAAATTGGCCCGCAACAGCAAATCGCCGATTGCCGAGGCTGCGGTTCGGCACATCGCACAGCTTTACGCCATCGAAGCCATGGTACGCGGTTCATCGCCGGACATCCGGCTGGCCGCGCGCAAGGAGCACTCGCTGCCAATCGTCGCCGCGCTAAAGCCATGGTTCGAGAAACAGCTGTCGATGATCTCCAGTGGTTCGACGCTCGCCGAGGACATCCGCTACGCGCTCAATCACTGGCAAGGGCTGACCCGCTTCCTCGAAGACGGGCTCGAGCTTGACACGAACCCGGTCGAGAACGCCATCCGGCCAGTCTGCCTGACCAGAAAAAATGCGCTCTTCGCCGATCATGACGTTGGCGCTTCATACTGCTCATCTGGTGATGCCCTTATAAAGGAAGGAGATTTTGCTGCGGATCTCGAGAT
>NZ_JBANBK010000155.1:0-9570 GCF_053572325.1 Bradyrhizobium sp. UFLA05-112
AAACTTGCCAGAAACTTCTTGGCTGCCGTCCACCTCGCCGCGATCGTCGCCTATTGGATCAATTGAGTCTGAACCCTTATCCAGGGCCTGGGCGGGAACGATTGGATAGATGGTGGTGCGAGCACCGATAGTCTGGAAGGCAATCAGGGCAGCGCCGCACCTACCAGGATTGGTGGCAGCCGAATCCAACCATTGGTCTATGCTGGTCCCTCAGGACTTGCAGATTTAGGAGAGATTAGGAGAGACGAGAATGGCTAAACGCGCACGCATTCGCTACGTCAACAAGACGGACAGGAAGAACCCTCACGAAAGAATCACACATGTTGGGGGAGCTAACCCCGACGGGACGCCGTGGAAGCGATCCATCGATCAGGCTATCAAAGATATCGAGAGCGACGAATGGGAGTTCTATGTCGAAGAAAACGGCCGAAGGGTTGATGTGGTGTGGGCCACGCACGATGGGCAAAAGTACATCAAGACGACGGCGGACGACATTCAACCCGACAATCTTCTTCTGCTCGCTAACTGTCCGTGATCTTCAGTAACAGAGGCATCTACAGCGAGCTATGTTTGAATTTGGGTGACGAGCCCGATCAGGCGGCGTGGTTCGGGCATAGAGGTGGCCTCGATGCTGTCAGTGAATCTGACACCTGCGATGACCCTCGGCGGGTGATTGCGCCGCTGAGCCGACGTCAAGTCTTCGATGCGGCACCGATCAATTTGAAGACCATCAGTCTGGCGGTGTTCGGTGAGAGCGCTCCCTTGCTATGCACCGTTCGGTGGCGCGCACCGTGGCGAACACGCTTTCGATCGGGTTCGAGGTGCGCAAATGACCCCAATACTCGCCGGGAAGTCTAAGAACGACAGCAGCGCGTCACGATCCTACCGGCGGCACGCTGAGCGAGATCATCGCTGGCCGATGATCGACGACGGCCAGGTCCATGTCGGCCTTGCCCAGGGCATCGGGCAGGCCCTGCTCGAGCATGCGGTCTATGACTCGAACGGCCAGCCGGTGACGGCCTCCTTCATGGATTACGCCATGCCGCGCGCCGATGACCTGCCGTCGTTCAAGCTCAGCCACACCACGTGTGCCCGGTCATTCCGCTCGGCATCAAGGGCTGCGGCGAAGCGGTCGCGATCGGCGCCTCGGCGGCCGTGATCAACGCGATCACGGATGCGATCGGCAAGAGCAACCTGGAAATGCCCGCGACCCCGGACCGGGTGTGGCGCACGATCCACTCGGCTTAAGAGGGAGCAACGGAGATGTACCAGACCACTTATCATCGCGCCTCCTCGGTCGACGAAGCGCGAGCCTGTTCGCCAAGGGCAAAGATTCGAAGCATCTCGCCGGCGGCCACACGCTGCTGCCGGTCATGGCGAGGCTGATTGAGGTATGTGCACGCGTCGAGCCTCAAGTTATTGATCCTCTGCGGATTCCGACGAAAGAAGCGCGAGGCGAACCCGCTTTCTCGACACTTGCACATACCTCAATCAGCCTCGCCACAGCCATCAAGGCTTGATTCGTACGTGGCGTGAGGTTGTAACCTGAGACCGAACGCGCGGCCAATTTCCAAATTGAAGCCGGAGCAGGACGGCTTGTTTGAGATGAAAGCGGACCGTCTTGCGTCTATACGGGCCAGGTTCAAACCCGACATGCCGCACCGCTCTTTCAAAAGGAGGGTGCGGGTAATGAGCGAACAGAGAGAAGGGGGAGGAATGTCGTTCTTTGGCTTTGTTGCGGTCGTCGACCTGAGCGAACGGCTTAGCTCCGGGTCAGCTATGAAGATTTACCTCATCTAGGGAGAGTGATGTGGAGTCCAACTATAACGAATCGTTCAATACGGACGCTTGGATGCATCAATACGCTGCTTTGCAAGAGCAGCAGCGGGCGAGACAAGAGACGGATCATATTCCTGCGGATCGTCGGATTGTCGCGCCAATCTCATCAGGGTGATGGCACAGCGCGCGGTGGCAGGGATGGCGTGATCATGGGTTTCTTTTTCGCCGAGCACTTGCAGCGCACTCGGTGAGTTCTCCCCCACTGCGAGGACCTCGTGTCCTCGCGACTTTTCGCGCCGCATTCATCTAGCCAGGAGCAAATCGATATGAGCTGGAAAGCCCCAAAAATCGTCGAATACCGGTCGGTCTCGAAATCAACATGTATGCGTGCGCCGTTCGCAAGGAGGTAACCAGAAAGCTGGGAGCTTGAAGACAGATCCTATCCTTGCGGTCAACGATCGGAGTGAGCACTACCCTCGCAAAACAAGCTACACCTTAGGCATTCTCAAGGAGGAGACAAGATGTCGATCACGATGACTGATAACGCCAAGTCTGCCGCTGAGGACCGTACTCAGCCGTTGGCGAATTTCAAACTTGCAGCAGGAGTCACTCTGGCGGTGCTAGCGCTGATGGTGTTCTGGCGCATCTTTCAGCAGGTCTATGCTTGGAGTGCCGGCCTGGATTCGACTGAGCCCGCGTTCGATGCCGCCTGGATGACGTTGCTGAAGGTTGAGCTTAGCGTCATCCCTTTGCTCTGGGTGGTGACCTGGGCGTATCTATGGTTCACGCGAGACCGCAATCTTGGCGCGCTCAAACCGCGGGAAGAGCTCCGGCGTTACTTCAATCTGGTCCTGTTCATCTTCGTCTATGCCTTTTGCGTCTGGTTCGCTACGAGCTTCTTTGCCGAGCAGGACGCCTCATGGCATCAGGTTGTGGTCCGGGATACAAGCTTCACGCCGAGTCACATCGTGCTGTTCTACGGCACCATGCCACTCTACGTGCTGTTTGGCGTGGGATCATTTCTGTACGCGATGACGAGGCTGCCGAAGTTCGCAACGCAGATCTCAATTCCATTCGTGCTCGCGGTTGTAGGTCCGTTTCTAATATTGCCGAACTTGGGCTACAACGAGTGGGGCCATGCCTTCTTCCTGATGGAAGAGGTGTTCTCCTATCCCTTGCACTGGGGTTTTGTCGTGATGGGCTGGAGTGTGCTGGCCTTGGGTGGGCTCCTGATCCAGATCGCGATGCACATGCTTGAAGTGATCGGGCGGCTTTCCCGAGAGGACGAAGTTTCGGTCGCCACCCAGCGCTGAAACCGCTTATGAACCATTAATCGCTGACAGCCCGGCATGAGCAAAGCATGCCGTCTTGTAAATATGTCGGGCGTCGGTTTCCAGGAAGGTCGATCTCAACTCGGTAAAAGAATTAAGGAGGAAGCCATGCAAGGAGGAACGTCTGTGAAACTGTATGGGCTCGAATGGCCTAAAGAGTCAGCAAGAATCTCAAGAGTGTTTGACCTTCTCGTCGCCGCCATCCTTTTTCTGGCCGTCTCCGGCGCATTCCACCTTCATTACATGCTGACCGCAGGGGACTGGGATATGTGGATCGATTGGAAAGACAGACAGTGGTGGGTCACCCTGACTCCAATTATGGCCGTAACATTCCCTGCAGCTTTGCAGTATGTGTTTTGGACTAAATTTAGACTTCCAATCGCCGCTACATTTGCGGTCGTTTGTCTCCTGTTCGGTCAGTGGATAAATCGATATTTCGGTTTCCACCTGTGGTCGTACTTTCCGATGAGCGAGGTCATTCCAGCGCTGCTGATACCAGGCGCACTAGTCCTCGATGTCGCTCTTTTGCTGACCGGGAATTTTTTGTTCACGGCGATGTCCGGCGCCTTTGCATTCGCACTGCTTTTCTACCCGGCTAACTGGTTTTGGCTGGCGCCATATCGGCTACCCGTAGAAGTGATGGGGCAGCTTGTTTCCGTGGGCGATTACATCAGCTATGCCTTCACCCGCACCGCCCTGCCTGAGTATATCCGGCTGATAGAGCGGGGCACGCTTCGAACTTTTGGTGGCCACTCAGCCATTATCGCCTCCTTTTTCTCGGCGTTCGTATCCATACTGATGTATTTGGCGTGGTGGCATATCGGAATGCTCCTCGCTCGTGTGGTAACGACGCCAAACACCCTGAAAAATTTCATGGGGCTCACCGATAAGGATCAGCCAGCTGAGACAGCCCAAAAAGCCATAGACGGCACCAGCCTGCAAGGGCGCTTCGTCGCAGCCGAATGATCCTGCTGGGACTGGGAGGACTCCAAATGAGAACATTCTGTTTCCGCAAAAGCTCATGCGTGCGTGTAATCTTATCGGCAGCGGCGGCGATCATGCAGATCGGAATACTGACCTTCGTCCCAGATGCTGCTCTGGCGCATGGTGAGCGCAATCAGGAGCCGTTTCTGCGGATGCGGACGGCTCATTTTTACGATGTGACGTGGAGCACGAACGAAATTCGCGTGAACGGTGAAATCGTTGTCACCGGCAAATTCCGACTCTTCCCGATCTGGCCAGTCAACCTACCCCTTCCCGACGCGGCCTTTCTGGGAAACGGGACGCCGGGCCCGGTGCTAGCCCGAACCGAGAGCTACATTAATGGCGTCCCAGCAATTCAGTCCACCAAACTGGAGTTGAACCGGGACTATGAATTCAAAACAGTGCTCAAAGGACGAGTGCCAGGCCACCATCACGTCCATCCGATGATCAATGTGATGGGAGCCGGGCCGCTGCTCGGACCGGGAAACTGGCTGACGGTGACGGGGAACGAAAGCGACTTCAAGCTTCCAATCAAAACTCTCAGTGGCGAGACTATCGACAATCTCGAAACCTGGGGCCTTGGCAGGGTGTTCTTCTGGCATGGCTTGTGGGTTGCGATCGCCATCGTGTGGCTTGTCTGGTGGTTGCGCCGGCCGCTCCTGCTGCCGCGTTTTCGCGCTTTGACGGAAAAAGGCGGCGATCGATCTCAGCTCTGTCTCTTATACACATCCGGAAGTGCCTGAGCAGGTCAAAGTTGTGGTCAAAAAGTCAAACTATGACGTCCCTGGCCGCTCGCTTCGTATGAACGTGACACTGACGAACAATGGGAGCACCTCAGCACAGCTTGGCGAGTTCTTAACTTCCAATCAGCGCTTCATCAACCATGAGGTTAGCCAGGCAATGGCGACGGTGGATCCGAATTACCCCAAGGAATTGCTTCCTCCGAATGGGCTTAAGGTGAGCGACAGCCGACCGCTCAAGCCGGGTGAAACGAAGACAGTCGATATCGAAGCGACCGACGCGGCATGGGAGACGGAGCGCTTGAGTAGCCTGATCAACGATCCGGACAACACGTTGGGAGGACTGTTGTTCTTCTATGACGAGCACGGCAAACGGACAATCTCAAACGTCAGCGGCCCCATGGTCCCTGTATTCACCTATCCCGACAACCGCACGGCTGAGAATCCGAAAGGAGGTGCGGGTTGAACATCGTAAAAGCCGCAGTGCTTGGAATTCCATCTTTGCTCCTCATCCTAGACTGCGGTGCGGCGCGGCCAGCGATTGCACACGGGGGAGTCTCGATGGAGAAAGACGTGTGCAAGCTTCGCGCTGGGCCCTATATGATGCATTTTACCGGATACCAGCCGGCCAAGCAGGGGAATCAGGAATTTTGCGAGGACATTCCGGAAATCGGCCGCACGGTCATCGTCTTGGATGCCGTCGGCGATGTGCTACGTGATCTGCCCATCGAGGTGCGGTTGTTGCGAGACGCCGGCAACGACGTAGACAGCGAGGCCGTCCTTCGAATCCCGCCAAAACAATATCCGACAGGCTCACTATCGTTTCAGTACACGTTCCCCGAATCCGGGCGCTTTGTGGGCCTCGTGACAGTCGGCGACGGACCGAAATACGTATCGAGATTTCCGTTTTCGGTTGGTTACGGCAACGGGATTTGGGTCCGATATAGGAACAGTTTCGCAATCGTTCTAGGAACGCTGGCAGCCGGGGCCGCCCTGTTTTGGTACTCCACGGTGCGCAAGGAAAGCTAGGCTAGCATTTCGTCGGCCGCTGTCCGGCAATAAGGTTACACTCATGTCTCACAAAAAACACGGAAACAAGAGCGATTACATCCGAGTAGCGACGGGGCCGTCACTCGATCATGCTGGCACGCCAAACTTGACCGCCGGCACCGGCAGGGCGCGAACTAGGCTGATTCAAGGGACCGTAAAAGAACTCTCGTCCGCAAGCAGGCGTCCTGTATCAGCGCTTGGCATCACGTTGCTGTGCGTTGGCCTCGTGTGCCTGCCGACGGCTGCCTCTGCACATGCCGCTCTTGTGAAGTCCGATCCCGCGAGCCGGGCAGTGTTAGCTCATTCGCCGCAGCAGATCGAACTGTGCTTCAACGAACGCATAGAGCTCAAGTTTTCGAAAGTGGAGCTCAAGAACGCCAACGGTCAGTCGCTAACGCTCGGCGATTTGAAAGCAGGCAATGATCCGAAGTGCATGGTAACGGCAGTATCTGACATGGGGCCGGGCAGCTATTCAGTTCATTACCGCGTGCTCTCGCAAGACGGGCATGTGGTGGACTACGGCTATCAGTTCACCGTCGAGGAACGTTAGGCATGCGGAATGACGGTATTGTTTCCAGCTCTGTGCAAGGCCATCGCTGACATTGCGCTTGCATGGGTCATAGGCGGAGTACTCTTTCTGTTGCTGGCAGCGCCGTCTTCCGATCCGTTCCTTGCCGCTTGGCAAAGACGAGTGCAGGTGAGCTTTCTCTGGGCGGCCGGCATTCACCTCTTTGCTATCGCTGGGTTATTTATCGCTCAAGTCGCGATTGCGACAGATATGGCACTACCGGAGATAGTAGCGGCTGGCCAGACGCTGGAAAGATTCGGATTTGACACACATTACGGTCGGATCACGCTTGCAAGATTAGCGCTCTCTCTTCTTTTGCTGCTGCCGACAGCGATCCTAATTCGCGGCTGGTCGAGGGAGCAGCAACGTTTAGCTTCAATCGTGACAGCCGGGACAGCAGCACTGATCGCGCTGATTGGTCCACTTGCTGGACACGCCGCCGGGGAAGACAACAGCCGTTGGCTCGTTCCGACCTATCAACTTCACGTGCTCGCGGTTTCTGCTTGGCTTGGGGCCTTACCGGCTTGGATCTGGCTGGTGGCTTCGGTCGCTGTCACCTCCACGGAGACTCGGCGCGTCTATGTCGCAGCGACGCTGCGACGTTTCTCCCAACTAGCAATCGGTTTCGTGGTCGTCGTCGTCGCATCAGGTTTGGTGCTCGCGTTTAGCTCCGCTAGTTCGGCTGGCGAGTGGCTTGGCACGACCTACGGTCAACTAATTATAACGAAGCTTGCTCTGCTTGCATGCATCCTGTTGGTGGCCAATCGTATTCGCACGCGCTTCCTACCCGTCATGGAAACCGTAGGAGCAAAACCCGCGGCTTTTCTTGCAGGAGCTGGATGGGCAGCAACTGAATTCTTTTGCGGTGTTCTGATCGTCGGCTGCGCAGCCGCGCTCTCTTCAGTCATACCAGCACGACATGATCAGCCCATCTGGTGGCTGCCGTTTCGCTTTTCGATCGAAGCCACGTGGCCGGCGTGGCCGACGCCCGTTATCGCGGCGGGCGCCTTCTCACTAGCACTATTGTCACTCTTCTGGGGCCTACTCGTTTGTTTGAGAAAGCCGCAAAAGGTAAAAGCAGTTGCAGCAGGCGCCGCCGCCGTTATTTCGGTCGCAGGCGGTCTGTGGCAGATATCCGTGCAAGCCTATCCCGATACTTACCGCCGCCCGTCGGTTGCCTATTCGACGATATCAATAACCAATGGAAAGCGTCTATTTGCCCAGAATTGTGCGGCTTGCCACGGCAGCGGAGGGCTTGGCGATGGTCCGACGGCATCGACCCTTCCCAAGCCGTCCGCGAATTTGAGCGAACCGCATACTGCGCTGCACACGGCCGGCGACATGTTTTGGTGGCTTAGCCATGGAATTCCAAAAAGCGGCATGCCCGGATTTGCTGATGTATTGGATGAACAGGCCCGCTGGGATGTGATCAACTTCCTGCGGACGTTTTCAGAGGGATTTCAGGCGCGCCTCCTGTCGCCTGAAATCGTACCCGATCATCCGTGGCTGGGGGCTCCAAACTTTTTCTTAGAGGACGAGAATGGGGCGGAGAGGGAGCTGAAGGACTTCCGTGAGCAAAGCAATGTGTTGCTCGTGTTTCCCGAAAAGTCCGACGCAATGCGCATTAAACAGCTACGCCTTGAGCAGAAAAGATTCCGGAAAGAACGATTGTGGGCGATTATCGTGTCGCCGGACGCAAAGCTGGCGGCGGGCGTCCCGAATGTCCGGCATGGAGCACAAGAGGTTAGAGAGAGTTACGATCTACTCTCCCGGAGCACTACAAATCGTGGAGATCCCAAGCGTTTGGAAATGGGAAGACATTCCATGGAATTCCTAATCGACAGGTTCGGATACATCCGTGCGCGCTGGTTGCAAGAGGAGGACGAAAGTGGTTGGCAAAATTCCGACGAGCTGATCTCGCAGGTCCGAGTTCTCAATAGAGAGTCCAAAATTCTCCCGCCACCCGCTCAACATGTGCACTGAATTAGTGGAAATCTTTCAGGGCTCGCAAACAAAGGAGGAAAGCATGCAAATATCATCCCGTCCCAACCGGTTTGGCGATCGATTCAAACAATTCATTTGGTGCATGATTCTTGTGGCTGGCGCTCTGGTCGCGGCTCCAGCCCACGCACAACACCATGAGCCGGGCATGCACCATATGCACGGGTCTGACGGTGCGCCTGTTGCGAGATCGGGAGATACCGGCGAGCTGCCCGCATTGAAGATCCTCCTGCCGCAATCGGGTAATACCATCGGCGAGCGTGTTGCTTTCGTTTTCCAAGCCGACGATAACATCGCAGAAATGACCGTGAGCTCTGCCAATCCGAGCGTTCATCTGCATGTTGCGATGGACGAAACCGAGCTCATGCCAATGGCAGACCAACTGATCCAGCTTGGTGATGGCCGCTATCTCTATGTTTTCGATCTCCCTGCCAAGCCTGGTCGGCACACAATAAGACTCTATTGGGCGGATCCGCAGCATCACACAATCTCCGAGACGGTACAGACCCTCAACGTGGTTGTGAAGGAATCAAAATGAGCAAGCCGTCAATCATTGGGGGCTTAGGTGTGAGCTATTATCAGGAAAGTCTTGCGCGTGCGCTAGCTGATCCGGAAGGATTTTGGGCGGAAGCTGCGAAAGAGGTTGATTGGATCGAGTGGCCGAGAAAGATCTTCGATCCATCAATGGGCATCTACGGCCGTTGGTGCGCCGGAGGAGCGGTCAACACTTGCTACAACACGAGGACAAAATAGGGCAGCCTGGTGGCAGTTGCAGCCGATGCGCCACGCTTCGCCACGAGGTCGCCCGCGCCCACCAAAGATAATCCCGCCTGACGGCAAGTGCCCGCCAGGAATGCAGTCCCGTTCCACGCCAGCATGCCGCCGTGCTCGGGCGGTCAAGGCTAAGCCTTGCGGTGGCCGCAAACGCGGCCAGCCTTGACCGCCCCTGCGCGCGGCGGGTGCGAGATCGGTGGCCGGGACGGAAGAATGGGCCCGCGGCGCAGCCGAACAAAAGAATGGACGTACGCGTAAGCGCTTACAGAAGGCCAGCAGCGCGTATCGATCCTTACTGAGGCAGTCGGCCGCCTTCTCGTATTTGGGCGTGTAGCTCTCGATG
>NZ_JBANBK010000156.1:0-9659 GCF_053572325.1 Bradyrhizobium sp. UFLA05-112
GAGTATGCCTGTCCATAAGGACAGTTCTCAACACAACGGTCCACCTGACAAGGCGGCCCCCAGCGGAGGATTACGACCTGCTCGCCGAGAAGCCCGCGCACCGGCCGGTCACCGCCCGACCAAAATCACCTTCGGCGAGATGCGCGAGATGGGCGTGCGCGGCATCCTGGTCTATTGTGCCGACTACCGTTGCAGCCACTCGATAGCCCTGGAAGTGCGACTATCCGACATCGAGTCGCGTTTCGTCTGCCAGGCCTGCGGCCGCCGCGGTGCAGATGTCCGGCCGGACTTCAATTGGAATAGGCCTCCGACTCCGGCTATGGGATATCGATGAAGCTCACCGCCGAACGTCCCTTTGCCAACCCGGAAATCGCAGCTCGCAAGCTCATCGAGCTCGCCGCCGGCATCGAAGCCGTGCAGGACGGCCGTATCCATATCGAGAGGATCAACGCGCCGTTTCTGTACGCGCTGAAAGCCAGCGGGACCGAGTTTGGCGCCGGGATCAAATTTGCAGTCGAACACGGCTGGCTCGAGTTGCACGAGTCTGGGACCTACGTCCGGCTCTTGAAGACATGACCGCCGTTTGGCGCGCGATCCAAAAGGTGCTGCGACAAACCTTGCTGCACGAACGAAGCGGCAGGCTGTATGGGCTTGCTTTAGGATAAGCGGGCTCCGAGACTTATCGTTCGTTAGGATCACCGAATGCCGCATTTCGCAGCTTGATGGGAGCAGAGACATCGCGCATCGGCTGAGCGCCGATCCCAGTGCCGCGAACGATCACGGTCCCAAAGTTAAGGATACGACCGAGCACGCTTTGCTTCACGTCGAGACCTTCGATGCGGTTGAAATTGATTTCGATTGTATTCCGTCCGATCATGCCGCGCTTGAAAACGATGCGGCGACTAGTCACTGCAATTTCCGTGGTGGTCCAATCGATCAGCGCCCTAACAAGAGATACTAAGCCGAAGAGGCCCAGGATAAAGAACACAAGCGTGGCTAAAGGGGTCGCGCCGACCTTGTTGGGGTTCATTTCGCTTGCGGCAAAGCCGGAGATCAGTAGTGCGATGAGTGGAGCAGCGAGTACGATCCAGTGCAAGCCCGTCTCGTATACGACTTCTTCGTGCGGTCCGAGCACGCGATCAATGTATTTCATGTGACCCCCAGCGCCTTACATTTCATCTAGAAGCCGCTGTTTTCCGATAAGTGTCAACCATCGCGGGAGTGATGTCACTCGGATAGCAGAGCGGCGCCGCTCCGCCCGGCCGCGAGTAGGCGCTTCTCGCTCCGCATGATCTGCCATTTCGCATCAGATCATCCGGACAGGCGCAGGGCTTCCCACTTGCGTGATATTGATCGCGACTGGCTTGTATGAGGATCGCGGCGATTGCCGCTGCCGTCAGAACCGCCTGCGCCTTTTTCTTGACCTCAGGAGGTGGAGGCTCGGCCGCTTTCGTATTGGATGTTGATGAAGGTGCGGGGACTGCGGGTGGTTTAGTCGCCGGAGGCTCCAGCACTGGATCAACTAGTGCGATGGGCCTTGTAGCGCTGGGTGCGGCTATGACGGCGAGCGGCTTCGGCTCACTCGATGGCGCCTCACGTCGGCCCATCGAGTAGGCTACCAAAGCCGTGATGCCTAGAAGTAGGACGACAGATCCGCCCCGCATTGGCTCCCTTAGCTTAGTCAGTATCGCGGCGTGCGCGTTCCAAACGTTCCATTGTTCGGATTATAGTTGCCGGACGTGCCGTAGTTGTCCCGCTGAGAGCTGTTCGGATTTGTCGCCGTATACGGTTGCACGTATGTGCCATTGCTGCGGGTATAGCCGGATACGCTATGGCTTTGAGGGTTTGATCCCGTCCCATAGTTCTGCGCACACGCGGCTGTGGCAATCGTTGTGAGAACACCTGCCAAGATCATCGCTTTCATTCTTATTCTCCCCTGTTGAAAATGAAATTCTTGTTGGGACCATTAGGCTCCGGCTGGTCCCTGAGCGATATCGACAACGTGTCGGTCCGCGCCAACCATTATGACAATAGTGTACGTCTTTGGTCCTCCGCCCTCGGCGGCAACAGGTGGGGCAAGATGTAACTGACCACCCTACCACTCGCCGGGCATCAACGTGTTGTCCTTGATCACGGACTGTTCAAGCACCGCCATGTTGCGCTGACCGGTCTCCACCGTAGCAGCGACCATGGCTTCGTTCTGTGCCGAGGCATTGCCTTGCGCGATGGCAGCCGCGGTCGGACTGTAGAATGTGCCTGTGCGGCCGCCAGGAGTTGTGTAGTGACCGTAACCGGCCTGAGAAGCGCTGTACGCATTCCCGGCCGCGGCCAGACCTGTGAGGACCGCCGCTGCCACTTGTCGGTTTTTTTCCTCCTGGACTAGCATTTCATAGGTGACGACCTGCATGCCGTAGTCAGAGCCAGCGACGTGCTGCGTCGCCTCGACTTGGGCGACACGGAAGTCAGTTGGTGCTTTGCTCAGGTTGTTAATTGCGACGACGAAGACAGGGCGTCCGTTCGCATGGACTTGCCGCGAAGCTGGACGGACCAGAACAAGCGAACTCTTTTGGCGAGACACAAGGGCAGCTTGCCCATCTCGCATTAGTGCCTGCTGTTGTGGATTGGATGGCCGAAACTGTACCGTCTCGGCATTTGTTACACAGCCGCCCAACGTGACGCACAGCGCCACGATGCCCCAATTGCGCATCGCGTCCTCCCAGCCCTCCCGGGATAAAACCGCAACCAGCGAGCGAGATCAATAGAAACCACCTGCAGATCAGCGCTAGACCTTAGTTGTGCGCAGGCAAATGAGTTCCTAGGAGGCAACCCGCCACGTTAGGGACCAGAAACGCCGCAGGACAGGCGCCAAGGTCGAGGGCAGAAGGAGCTGGGCCGAGCGCAAGCTCGAGATGGTCCAAGCGGCGAAGCGCCTTCAGAAGCCAATCTTTCCCTGCGCGAGATCGCGGGCGAGCTTGCAAGCTTGGGTCAAGTTAACGCGGTTGCTAAGCTTTGCCACCCCTCCCCAAGGAGGTTGGCCCCCGATTCGCGCTCGCTGAGGGGAATTAGCTACAAACTGGCGGCTTTCGATTTGTTTGACAATCAACCGACCAGGCGCGAAGCTTGCCCTCATAAAACGATTGGACGCATTGATCTATCTTAGTTGCCGCCACGATTAGATTTTTTCATTCATACTGGAGGCCCCGTGACCGACGAGAGACTCGCCCGTCTGCGCGCCCACGATAAGAACATCAGCCGATATCGACGGCTGCTTAAAACCAATCTGTCAGATCTTGAGCGCCAATTTTTGGAACAGCGCCTGTGCGAGGAAAAGTCGGCCGTCGAGAGCCTGGCCCATCGCGGGCCCCAGAATTAACCTGCCCCGTCAAGCTTAATTCCGAAATCGAAGTGTGCGCGTCAGTGCGGCCGGCTAGGCTGTCACATGAGGAAACGCAATTTAAGAACGCAATCCAGACTGCAAATTACGAACGCCGAGCTCGCGGCCAAATATGCCGAGATCCTCTCTCTGCGAGAGCGTCTCAAGAGCGCGCTCGCGAAGCGCAAAAAGCGGAAGCGGCTACACTCTTGAACGGTGGAGACGTACGAACGGACTGGGGCTGGAGGCGGCCTTTCGATGAATCGATCGCGTTGCCAGACGGGAGAAAGCTGGTCACGCTGCTCGACGCTGGCGAACACATCGCGGCGTTACCCAAGGCCGTGCACGATGCGCCGGAATGGGCGGCCGCTATGGAAGCGTTGCTGCTTGTCGTCGAGCGTGGCGGGCCGACAATGTTCGCCCGGATCGGCATCATGCGGGCCGTGAACCGGGACAAGCCAAACCCAGATCTTCAGCCGAAATGCAAGCCAGCCAAGAAATACAGGGTTCTCAGATGAACCGCATCGGCCGCCGCACCATCTACGCCATGCTGGTTATCGTTGTGCTCTTGATCGTCTGGCAGTTTTTTGCATCGTTTCTGAAATAGACGCTGCCCAGCGTGAACCGCGGCTCACTGCCGAACGGGCCTTCGCCAACCCCAACCCCGAAGCCGCCGCCCGCAAGCTCGTCGAGCTCGGGGGCGGCATCGCTGGAACTCTCATCACTCCCCTTCGTTAGGAAGACGAGAGTCGCGCAAAACGGAGGAAGATGGTGATTATTCGTGCTGCACTACTGGCGCTGGCTATCCTAGGACCGATTTCGGCCGCAAGCGCTGAAGACGCCTCAGTCCAACAAATCCAATTTCGCGGTCGTCCGGATGGTGCATGTCCGCGCGGCTACGATTTCAACTTTTCGAACGGGCGTTGCTACCGGAACGACTACCATGCGCCGGGCGCTTACAATCGGTCGGAACCCGACTATGGCTACTACCGACATCGCAGATATGGCGATCAAAGGTATGGGTACGCACCAGGGTTTTATGATCGCTAGGGATTGAACGCCACGATTCCCGTTCGTACGGCGTCACGTCGGCCGGCGGCCCCAACCTGGGGGCGACCTATGGAACCGAATACAAGACTTCCCGGTATCCAAGCCGGCCGCGCCGTCGCTGCGTTGGCGGTTTTTTATTTCCACTCGCCCATCTGCCTCACCTACTTTGACCAGCAGCCGCTGCACACGATCTCATGGCTCGCCGCCAATGGCGCGGAAGGCGTTGAACTCTTCTTCTGCATTAGCGGTTTCATCGTCTGCTATATTGCAGAGCGATCGGATTTCGCTCCTGGCGGCTTCTTATTGAAGCGCTTATTCCGCATCTATCCACTCAATGTGCTGGTTACGGCCATCATGATGTGGATTGTGCTGAAGTGGGGGATTCCAATTGCCGATCCCTTCAATCTACGCGATGCGACCGACTCTATTTTGATAATTCCTCAACGCAAGCCGATCAACTCCGTTGGTTGGACGCTTGAGTTTGAGATCATGTTTTATTTCTTGTCGGCGATCCTAATCCCGATCGGTGGCCGACGCTTGTTACTGCTTTACTGCGTTGTTTCCGGTTTTGCCGGATGGTTATTGGAGCCCAGCGTTTCAGTGATAGCCCGCTTGGTAAACACTCACTATCTTGATTTTGGTTCAGGGATTCTTGCTTATTTCGCTTTCGAGAAGCTTCTGAATTTGTCCAAGGATATCCGGCCTTGGCTTCTATCGTTCCTTTGCATCGCCGCCGGTGTTTTGTTTTTCAACTACGGCCCGGCGCTAACACCTTTCTATCTTCAGGTTTCTTGCCTGATGGCAGTCGCCGGTCTGGCTATTCTGCCATGGGCACCCGCGTGGATCGTCAAATTGGGTGACATCTCTTACGGGATATATCTTATCCACTGGCCGGTTCTCGGCCTGATGGGCTCAGCCGCGTTCCGGTTACTTCCGAATCCTGAACTAGGCGAGCTATGGAGATGGCAGACTTTTCTCGGTGTCTGCCTCCTCGCTCAACTGTCATGGACTTATCTTGAACGGCCCATCAATCGATGGGCGCACCGCAAACGGGCAGCATCACATAGTCGACCATCCCACGACATTGCCCGTGGTCAGGGTACCGCCATTGTTCAGTGAATTGGTGCACCCGTTTGGCTGGATCGCGCCAACAACAATCAATCCAACGAGCTGCCAGGGCCCTGCAGTGACACCCGGGCTTTACGACATCTGTTGTAAGAACAGCCCCCCGGTGTTGAGAACCACCATCACGCCACCCACTCAATACACCCTTAGTTGAGGAGATGAACCGCGAGGCTTGGGACCGCCTGTTCGACGATCCGATCAAGGTGGACAGCCGCAAGTTCATCACGCTGCGTGATGCAGGCGAGTACATCGCCGAACTGCCCAAGGCCGTGCACGATGCCCCGGAGTGGCAAGCCGCAATGGAAGCGCTGATCCTGGTGGCCGAGAATGGCGGCCCGACCATGCTCGCCCGTATCGGCATCATGCGAGCACTTAACCGCAGCAGGCCAAACCTGAAGGTCAAGCCGCGACGCAAGCCTGCGAAGAAATACAGGGTTGTCCAATGATCGAAGCGAGATCCGGGAAATGGAGGCAAATCCAAACCGGATCTCGCCGCCGCCGATACCCTGGGAGGAATCGACAACGATGAAGGACTTGCACGGCAGGCTGACACCAGCCTGACGAGGCCCGCCATTGAGATAGGTCAAAATGCCTCAGGGCCCGCCAGCATGAATCGGCCGCGGGATGAGCAGGGACCGAAACCCCGCGCCACTCAATGCTTCGGATCAAACCGAGCTATCCGGCGCGGCCCCTCCCAAAGCTCCACGGGACGGCTCTCAACTAGCTGCTGAGCCCGCTGCCTTGCATCTTCTTAGGTGGCACAGGACGATAGTCTGGACAATGTTGCCCTCGAATGTCAGGACGAATATTCGATACTCTTTGGCCGACTTACCATCTTTTCCCGGAGGGATGTCAGTTCAGCTTCCCGCGAAGCTTCCTGATGATCTCTCGCAGATCCTCCAGATACTCCTCGATGATACGTCGAGCCTCCTCAGTGCGCGAAGGCTTCGGCGCATCCTTATCGCTGTAGGGGTTGTCAGACGGTCTCATCAGGCAAATCTTTGCCAGCCCCCGGGCGGACCTTTGAGATAGATCAAAATCCCCAGAGGGGACCACTGAGAGAATCTTACTTTGCCGTTCTTCTCGGTATATTAGGCGCCGCGTTGCGCACCATCGATTGCGAGGAATAGCCGATGAAATCCCCGGTCGTGAAACGATCTATCGTCGTCGCCAGCCACAAGACCAGCGTCAGCCTGGAGGAGGCCTTCTGGACCGCCATGAAGGAGATTTCCAGCCTGCGTAACATGACGCTGTCGGAGCTGGTTGGTGACATCGACCGCAACCGCCAGCAAGGCAACCTATCGTCCGCGATACGCCTGTTCGTGCTCGATTACTTCAAGAGCCGCGTTGCGGCGCCCCAGCTTCAGCAGAAAGTGCTGGCCCCGCAGCCATCCAGCAGTAGGGCGTGAGGCATTGAAGGGGGAAACCAGCGCCTCTTGGTGGTCTAGGAACACTGAAGGCTTGCCAGCGTTGGACCGCGCTGGAGACGTTGCTGTGATCCGCTACTTTTTCGACATCAGGGACGGAGCCGAACTTTACCCGGACGAAGAAGGTCTAGAACTGACGAATGAAAGGGCCGCTGAGCTGGAGGCCGCAAATACGTTGGCTGCCATGTTGAAGGAGGCGCCTGGTATGAGCGATCAGCAGGACATGGCTATCGAGGTCCGCTCGGAAGTTGGTTTTTTTGGCTATATTTCCTGAGAAATTTTCCATGGCCACCAAGAACTGCTTGATCGTCCGAGCCGTCGGAAGCCAACTCGATCAGCTGCGCGGAGAGGCATCGCGCATTTCACGACAAGATAAAATCGACTGGTGGGTTGAGCGCGGCAACCTTGGGACGCGGTTTTGCTTTGAAACTGCTGAAGCCAAACAAGCGTTCGCTTCAATCTGCGAAAACCTCGACATTGCTTGCACAGAAGCTTAGCGAGAAACAGGCTCGCCAGCGTGAACCGGCGCGCACCCCGTGATTCCTAATGGGCAGACGCTTCGGCGCGTCTATCCAAGCCCCACTTTCCAACGAGTGAATGCGACAGCATCTACCCTTGTGAGTTTCCCACCCTCCGTGAGTGGCGAATCGAGGTCGCAGTCATATTCGGGATTGCCGACCGCGCGCCGATGCTTGGAGATGAAATCCACGATGCGGCTCGGCACCTGCTCTCTGCTGATTGATCGCAGCAGCAACGCCTCAATCACATCTTGGGCGATATCCAGCCGCATGTCGTACGGAAATTTCCAGCCGACCAGCGAAAGTATCCATTCGTAGTCGCCAGGTCTCAGCTCGAACGGGGGAATTTCTGGTCGCGGCTCGGTGAGGCTGAAAAAAGCCGCGTTCGCTGGCACGATCTGGAAGCGCATTAACTGCCTCCTCGAAAGAGGATTACGAGCGTTCGCGATGATGATACGATCCAACTCCGGATTGGCGATGCGCCGGTGCTTAAGAGTTAGGAAACTGCATATCTTGGGGCGTTGAAGCGTCCCTCGTGTAATCGCTTCGATGATGATACCGGCCTTTGCCGCCTTGATCACCTCTTGCTCTTGTTGAGGCGTCATTTCGGGGCCCCACGTTCCGCGCAATCGATGGCAAGCCTTGCAGTACCGATAGAACTTTCCGTCCTTCGAATCTCGCTTATAGGCTAGGTTGTTGCCAGCCAGTAGGTGACCGCGGTTGCAGTGGGTTAGCTTGCTACATTTTCTCTTCTGGGCTACGTCCGCGTTCTGTTTCAGAAGCGCGGCCGCTTTGCGGCCCCACTCAGGAAATTCCCGACAATGGGCTTCAAACCCCTCCCTCGTCCCCAATCCACGGACACGCTTGCCGTCCGGGGTGCCTTTCCCGCTAGTTACTGCCCTCATCGTATAGCCCATCCGCAAACGGGCCATGAACTGGTCCGGATCTTTCAAACCCATTGGCCCCTCCACTAAACGCAGACATGCGCTGGCGAAGGCGGCTCCTGAGTCGCGGCAGGTCAATGGTTCAACCATGACGATCCACGGCTAACATGTTGGCTCGCCCCTTGCGCTCGCCCTGCGGTTGCGGGCAAGTTGCCGGTGAAACAGAGCTGGGGATACGATGGCTTGGCTTCGGGCGCGGCTGGATCGGCGACGGCGGCGCCGCGACAACTGGAAAGAATTTGAAGCGGTAGGCGTCGATCAGCTTCGGCGCCGGGTAGAAAACAGCATCTACACAGACGAGGAAAAGCTTACCGACGCGCGCGACTGGCTGCACCGGAGGGAAACGCGCTACCAGCGTTTTGCGGTGTGTATCAGCGCAGCCTCTGTTTTAACGGCGATCACCGCTCTGTGGGTGTCGTACAACAGCGCTCGCAACGCTGTGCGCGCCGACAGAGCTTGGGTCGGTCCCGTGTCGATGCGCCTGAGTGAAAAGCCCGCGGTCGGGAAGCCCCTACAGTTCTTCCTCGAATACCAAAACACCGGGCGCCAGCCCGCCCAGGATGTTTTTTACGACCCTGACAGTTATTCGTTCAACAGAGACTTGGCCGCCGATCGCGCCGAGCGCGCAAAGAGACACGTCGAGGATTGCAAGCAAAGGCAGCCGAACGGGAGCCAGTTGACGATTTTCCCGGGCAGGCAGACCTTCACGCCATATCAGATCAAGAAAAGCAGCACCCTCATAACCAAATCGGTGACGAACGGAACGGACTTAATTCTGATCGCTGGCTGTTTCGTATACCGCACTCTGGATGAGGTCCATCGAACCGCATTCTGCTTCGAGTACGATGCTACAAATCCCCAAGTGGATGACGACGGCAGGCCCATCATGGATTTCTGCCTTAACGGCAATTACGCCGACTAGTGGCCGGTCTGCTATTGCGCACGCCTCCATGTTGCTGAACAATATCCTGCAATGGGGGGCCATCCAAAATGATTATTCGACGTGGGGCGGATTCGATCGCGTTTATGTTGCTCTTGATCGCAGGATTCTCGAGCCATAGCGAAGCTGCCGAGGTCAAAGTTGGGATTGGCAAGTCCGGCCAAGCAACTATTTGGATCACTGGAGAAATTATTTCCGGCGACGCCTGCGTATTCCAGGGATGGTGATCAGTGATTCCAGACGATGGTGATCACGGATTCCAGTGATCGTGATCAGGTTCGG
>NZ_JBANBK010000157.1:0-9498 GCF_053572325.1 Bradyrhizobium sp. UFLA05-112
TTCGCCGCAGCTTCGAGATCGGTCTGCGGAGCTCGCAGACCTTCATCCCGGGTAACATTCCTTCCTGAGGCAATACGAGGGGTCAAATTTGCAAGCCGATTGACATTTGAGGCGGCAACCGTTCCTCCAGCGGTGCCACCACTCGATCCGCCTCGTGAGATCAAGCCGCCACCGCAGGCACTAGCTGAGGTCACCCCTAGCGTTGCCCAATCACCTCCAATCGTTGCCTCGCCTGATCCCTCGATCGGTCGCCTGAAGGACTTAGGCTTCACCGCAGCGATTGAGCCGTCGTGGACCGTCACCGCGCTCAATGGCTTGCGGGAGTTCAAAATTGTCAATCATTTGCCGCCCGACAATCGTTTGGATGCAGTGACTACCCAAGCGTTGCAATCGCCTCAGGCAGTTGCGCGCAATCGCTCATTTCTTGGCGGTTGGGCGACCGATGCCGCATGTACGCAGGGTGTTCAGCTCACGATCTCCGCCCAAGAAGCCAGGACAGAAGGGGGCGTATGCACATTCGATGCTTTCCTTCCTAGTCGATCAGGCTGGGCGGTCCGTGGCCATTGTCAGGTTGGTGCAGATAGATGGCCAGCGACAATTAGCTTCGGGATTTCCGGGATCGCATTGTCTTGGTCGAGCGCTAAGGGAAATGCAACATACTATCGATGTAGAGAGTGAGATTGAGGCATGGCGGGCTGTTATCACTGCGGGACAGCACTAGCAAAAGGACAGGGCGTTCGCAGAAACGTCCGAACGGGGACAAGCGTGGCGGGATTATTCCCTTTGCCTCCTTCTTTCTTTCTGTTCACCATTGCTGCACTGCTTGGGATCAAGGTACCATCGACCAGAAGTTACTTTGGACTTCGATCACTTTGCGCACCCTGCACTCAGCGGTTGGACTCGCAAAGAGCTCTTAGGCGCAAGATCTTCCTAGCTCTCGTTATCGTTGCCGGTGTTGTACTCGTAGTCATGACAACGAAGGGGTGACCTTCGCAAGGGACGCATCCCGTCGTTAAAGAAAAGAGCCCCTTTTGGGGGCCCTTTGAGCTTCGCACCTTGCGAGTCATTAGGTTCTAAAACACGTTTCCGAGTCCCTCACGTGCCAGTACCCCTCGTCGCTGCTCTGGGAAGAATCGCACGAAGCGCAAAAGTGTTTCGGCCAGCGCATCAAGATCTTTTTGGGATCCAAGCCTAGCTCCAGATCGCGGGCGATCGCGCGCATGTGAAGCCGGTACACCACTCCTGTGCAGGAGCGAATGCGCTGTGCTTTTGCGGGGCCGGGTTCGGCTTCCCCCTTGCATTCGCCTACTGGTTGGTAAATGATATCGCTTTCAACCAAATTTACTGAGCCGGTTATTTAGAGGAGCTGTTCATGCCCGAACGTTCGCAAGATTACCCTTGTAGGTCTACTCGCCGGACGCTGATCAAATCTCTGCTCGTTAGTGGCCTCCTCGGAGCGCAGACCCTATCTGCCTCGGCTCGTTCGAAAGCTGACCGGAAGCAATATTCCAAAGGAGGTTGGATGACCGCCTGGATGTCGGATCCGGCTAGGACGTCGGACTCGCCGCTCCATCTCGGCCGTTTCAATGAACCTATCTACTATCTCCTGGATCCAATCTCATGGGAGCCGAGCGCGCGACAGGGCGGCGGTTTAAAGGCCGTTACCGTTCCGAAAGGATTTGTGTCGGATCTCGCGAGCGTTCCTCGGATCTTTTGGTCGGCTCTTCGGCCGGACGGCACATATGCCTACGCTGCAATCATCCACGACTACCTGTATTGGACGCAGACGATCCCAAGGGAAAATGCTGATGCAATTCTAAAGAGCAGCATGGAAGATTTCCAAGTCGACGGTTTGACGGTCACAGCGATCTACAATGCGGTTCGAGTGGGAGGCGCTTCCGCCTGGAGCGACAATGCGAAGGCGAAGGCCGCCGGCGAAAAGCGGGTGCTTGCTGAGTTTCCGCCGATGGGCAGAACGAAGTGGGTGGACTGGAAAAAGAACCCGCGCAATTTTGCAAGCGAGTAGTTCGCGGGATTCGCCAAAAGGGGCGCTTGCACATGCGCTGGCGCGCGACGGATGCAGATCGGCGAATACTGTTGCAAGTCCCAGAGTAGATTACCGTAGGCGTGTCTGGGGGGACATTCCATGAATAGAATTAAGTCCATTGTACCGGGTGTCTGCTGCGGCTTGTTGCTCGCCGCGTGTAGCCAAGTGCCCCCTCTTTGGCATGCTACCAACAATCTGCCCTTTAGTACCGAAATCTCCATCAGAGATGTGGTTGAGCGCGTGAAGTGCGAACTTGCCGATGCCGTCGATCACAAAATGGAAGATAAAAGATTCGCTTGGCTGGAGTCCTGGACGGTTAAAGCCGACCTGACGCTGCAGGCCAACGAGTCTGGCAGCCTTTCACCGAGCGCGACTTTCGTGCAGCCCTTGCAGAACGCTTATTTTCTTGGCGCAGGCCCCAGCTCCGCGGCCTTTCCGAGCGGGACGCCGGGCAATTCCGTCGGCGCAACTGCTCAGAACTTTAATCTCGGCTTTGGCGCCAACTATAGCAGCCAGGTCTTCCGAACGGAGACCGTGAGCTTCACGATGTCTCTGCGGGAGCTCAAGGCCTGGCGCGAGTGGGGGCCAGGTCGACTGCACGAGTGCTTGCCAGTGGGAAGCACCGATCTACAGGGAAATCTCGACTTGGGTCCGTGGATCGATGCCGCGCTCGAGCCTGTTGCCCACCACGATCTTAATCTGGGAATTCATCCGTCTCCTGGAGCAGGTGGCAAGGCTGCATCGGCCGGGGGCGCAAGAACGGAAGGCACCAACGCCCCAGATTCCGATCTCGCATACTATACGGACTACGCCAAGAATTCCGAGACTGATGCGGTAAAATCGGCACAGCAGGCGAACGCCACCGCAAGACAAGCCAGAACAACGAGATTTCTTGATACGAGGGTGCAGGCTAGAATTGCGAGCTTCGCGCTAGAGGCTTCAAATGCCGCCAAGTATTCTCATCAAGCATGGGAAAAGCTGACCAACAGCGGGAAAGATCTGTCTCACCAAGACATTGTTGCTCTCGCTACGAACGCAGCTGAAAACTCGGAGGCTGCGGCGCGATATGCCAGCGCGGCAAAACTACTGGCCAATCCAGATCCGCCGATCGACTCACTCTCCCATGCGGTGAATTTTATCGTGACGATCGGCGCGGGACTCTCTCCCAACTGGGCTCTCCTGCATTGGAAGGGGCCGACGACGCTCGGCAATCTCGTTTCCGCTTCAGCGGTACGAACGCACACGCTCAATATCGCTATGGGGTCGCCGTCGTCGGCGCCGAGTACGGACGTAGAGCGCCTTCTCAACAATCAAGCCTTTAGGCAGGCTGTTCAAAGCCCATGATGCAGGAGTTGTCATGGCTCGATACGAACACAGGTTGATGAGAGTCGGCGGGACTGCGCTGATGCTATCGTTGGCCTGCCTTAACTACAGTTCGGTCGGCGCCGGCGAAGCAGCTGGAAAGCCGAATATCTCCGGCCACAAACACGTCATCGGTGCCGAGACGGAATCTCTCGTAAGGGTCGTCGATGGCACTCTCACGACTTGGTATCCAACTGTGGGTGCGCTGCTGCATATGGGAATCGGAGGTCTCGGAACGTCCTGCACGGGCACGATTATTGGGTGCGACGCATTCCTGACGGCAGCCCACTGCGTCACCTCCGATCTCGACAAATCGCACTACAAGGTATTTTTGCAGCATGCGGGTGTGTTCGACGTAAGATCGATCGACTGGCCCAAGCGCGACTACCAGCGTCCGAATGAAGAGACGGGATCTCAAGCTGATGTCGCGGTCATTCGTCTAGTGACCCCTGTCGACGGTATCGTGCCCGATATAATCAATGATGACCGTGAACAGGCATCCGGATCTGTATCCAAGATCGTTGGCTTTGGCCGGACAACTGCGGACAAAATGGATGCTGGGCTCAAACGTTACGGTGATGTCGTCGCGTCAGCCTGTCCGGACAAGTTTCCAAAATCGGATCTCATCTGTTGGCGGTATACGCCAGGCAGCGGATCTAACACCTGCTACGGTGACTCTGGCGGTCCGCTCCTGCTCGAGTCAAATCGGCCTGAACCTGTTGTCTCCGGGGTTACGTCGGGTGGAATCGATCTGACTTGCGCAAAGCTCGATCGCGCCTATGACGCGAGCGTTTTCAAGAATCGTAACTGGATAAAAAAGGCCGCAGGTACGATCAAGCGGCAGTGTGGCTCGTTGTTGCCGCTCGATAGCGACGACGAACATCGGTACGTTCAATTCACAGGGCAGATTAACGACGCCTATCCGGAGCATGTGTTCGAATTCTCTGTGCAGGCAGCCACCCGGCTTCGCGTCAGTGCCAACTTGGCGAGATCCTCAGGGGCCAAGGACGACCTGCTCCATCAACCTACGCTGCTGTTGCTACCTAAACGCAGCCGCGATCAAGACGATGCGATCTGTCGCGATCAGCCTCATGCGCAGGTTGCCTTTTGTGAGAAGCCTTCACCGCCAGACGATCTCTACACCGTCATACTCCGTCGTGGCGAATCTGTTGGCTCTGCGGATTTTCAACTGGTCGTCAGCGTCTATTGATAGGAGGTCACAATGCGGTTCGACAAATGCCCATCGGTGATGCCCAAATCGACAAGCGCGAAGGCATTTGGACTGATGATACTTTCTGTCGCCGCCTATCTCGGCGAGGCTCCAAGCATGGCAGATGAGCTCAAACCGCTCTTCCCAACGCCATCAGGCATCCCAAAGGCCCGGCCCGGCACGCGACCAGACGTCGATCAGCCTCGGGCATGGTCATCCCCGTCCTGGCCGGAGGTGACCGTGCCGTCGTCGCCGGTGATCACGCCATCACCGGAGGCGAGCAATCGGCCGGGCACGCGACCGGACGCCGATCAGGCACGGGCATGGCCAGCCCCGCTTTGGCCGCAGGTGACCCTGCCTTCGTCGCCGGTGATTATGCCATCACCGGAGGCGAGCAATCGGCCGGGCACGCGACCGGACGCCGATCAGGCACGGGCATGGTCAGCCCCGCCTTGGCCGCAAGTGATCCTGCCTTCGTCGCCGGTGCTTATGCCATCACCACAGGTGAGAAATCGGCCGGGTACGCGTCCCGACGCTAGTCCTGATCTCGGAGCCGAGGCGAATCGGTAAGATAGGTGGGTACGGAACGATGTCGGATTCAAGAGACAACCGCAGTCGTCCTGAAGCGCACTTGCTTCGCGAGCGCCTTTTAAGGTGGGCCTCAATCTACTGGGAATCGATCTGCAAACACCCGAGACTATACGTTGCGACGGGGATGATCGTCGTGGCCGAGCTGGCGCTGCTCTCCCTCTATCAGTTCAGCTTCTTTGAGCCTCGAGCACAAATCCTTCCGTTGGAGATTAGTACGCCATTCTCCGGCAAACCGACCTCTCTCGATGCCGACAGGTCAGGGCGATTTTTTGTGACCGCGAGCTCATCAAGGATCGCCACGGTTTGGTTCCGTGAAACCGAGGATAGCTGGCGTCCCACGGTCTTCCGGGCGCCACTGCGCGATGAATTCGAACCAGCGAAGTATCAGGCAACTATCGCTCCCAATGCGGAATATGTGGCACTTTCGGCGCCGCCACTAAGCGATAAAAGCGGCGGTTACCAGCGTGCAACCGCGCGAATATACGTATTCGATCGCGCGCGGCGAAACATCATCGCAACGTTGGAATCTGAAATACCCACCTACGTTACGCGGCTTCGCTTCTCTCCCGACGGACAATTTCTCGCTGCTCTTCTCAGCGGCGGATGCGGGTTAAGAATCTGGGCGGTGTCGCAATTGCGGGACCCGCGATATGCCGGAGCTCCGGTCTTCAAGGATGACGGGGAATATGCCGCGTCGAATGCCGGAAAGAGCTGCTGCCCCGAGGGGAAGATGAGCTTGTGTGAAGCACGTCCGCGCGGGACGGATCTTGTCTTCAGCGATGCCGTCGGTGACGATCCATGGCTCTTCGCCCTTTCAACCTCGGGCCTTACGATCTATCCGCATCCGTTGAGCGATGGAACGAAGGGTTTGGTATTTCCTGGCGAGAAGCCCGCCTTCGTTTCCCGAGATCAAATAGGACTGGTTCAGCCAGGTCGGTTGGCGCTTTCTTCCGATCTTTCGCGTTTGGCGGTTGGCGACGTCGCTTCGCCCCAAGTGGGCCTCTTGAGAAGAAAGGGGCGAGGTTACGATATTGAGAAGACGTTCTCCCTAAAGGATCAGCTGAAACCTGATCACGGCGCGGTCTATCTTCCCAATTTGGCCTGGATGCCGGTCGAAGGACAAGGTGACAATGAGGCCTCTCTGATAGCTTACGGATTTCTTCCGAATCAGGACCTAAATGGAAAGGACGACAACGACGAAACCAACAACATCGCGATCTTCGATCGGGATCTTAGCCGTGTCACGTTACAAGAAATCCAAGGCCAGACAGACACGTTCTTGTATATTGCGAAATTGATTGATCCCGGTTTTCCGGCCAAGACGTTGTTCATTTCGACCGAGCGGATCGCGACGATCGATGTGTCGGTGCCGCGCCCCCGATTGTCGCGAGTTATTGCAGAGAATCGGGCAATCAGCTTCCGCGGATTCGATGAAGATTATCGATTGATCCTCGATGAACGTAACAACGTATATTTTTCGACCGTCTTGCAAGGAAAGTACAGGCTGTTCAACGTACTCTTCGATCAAATGCGTCTTGTCGATGCCGCCCCGATCGACGATGAATCAGAGCTGAAGGACCGTCTGCGTACTCTCATCGCACGGACCGATCACCAGGATCGCTATGAACTAAGCGAACCAAAATCTAGCCGTGATAAATGGGGGTACGACAGTCGGGTCGCGGACAATCCTCCCGTATTCTTCAACCGGCCATTGCCGCTCGACAGAATTGATCCGAACGAAGTGTCATTAGCTGCGGTCAAAGTACCACGCCTACCTGGCGTCGACGAGCTAAAGATGGTCGTGTGGGGAACGGATCGGGCCATACGAGTCCTGAGCGAAGAAGGGGGAACGGTCTGTACAAGACCCGTTCGTGCAGAAGCTCAGCGGATGAACATCACTACAGATGGCCAGTTCCTTGTTGTAGCGCATGGGGACGGAATTATCCGTTGGTACGCGCTTGGGTTTAGTCCCTCGAATTGTCTACCCTTGATCATGTCGCTCTACTTGACCCAGTCTGATGACGGAAGATGGGGGTTCTTGGCCTGGCTTCCTAACGGCCGATATGCGATTGACGGTGCGGTCGGATCCCAACGGCTCGCGTGCTATCCGGTCGAGCTACCGGGGCGAGCCCCCGGTTGCGTTGATTTTCAGCAAGATCCTTCTCTCTACGATCCGGATGCAGTTCGCAGTTCATTGCGAAGTGCGCCGAGGCTGCGAGGACCGAGCCGCGCAGCTGAAAATGGCCCCACCCCGAGCAACCGATATGTGGACGCATCCACTGTACGTCGATTTGAATTCGTCGGTGTTGCTCATGCCCAGACAGCACTTGGAAGTAGTCTCGCCAATATCGAACGTGCGGAGGGCGCGCAGTTAAAGCTGAGCGATCGGAGTCCTATCCTCAAGCATGCGGAGCAACAGCAGACTGAGGTCGAGGTCATCGCCGGCCTTGCCGTGAAAACAGAGAGATTTTCGGCGCAAGTCACGCTGTCAGGGTGGAATGACGGAAAGCAGAGGTATCTGAGGTTCAAGTCGGGCGAAATGGATGTGCCAGTTATTTACAATGGCGTGCGATTTGCAGACGGACGTGCGCTGCCCGTCAATCCATCCGCGGAAATGCAGGTAGATCTAGAGTTGCCAAAAGCGCTCCAGCGCCTCGGTCCAATTGAGATATGCAAATTTTTGTACCGTGGCATCAATCGCGACGGCACGCCCGCCGATTCAGCCGGCAATGACCTGCCCATCGCGAGTCGCTGCTTTTTTGTTAAGTGGTCGGCGCCTGGCGCGATCGAACCACCGCGCAGTAAGCGGAAGCTGTGGGCCCTAATCATGGGATTCTCCAAGTCGGCCTCGAACCCACTTCAGTATGCCCACGAGGATGCATTGGATTTCGCTCGCCTTCTCGCGATGGACTTCAACAAGAAGCTGCAAGGGACCTTCGGAGGAGTTTCCGCGTACGACGATATGAAGATCGAGCTGTTTTATGTTCCTCCAGGCGACTACGCCCCTGATGCGATCCTGAGTAATCCGAAGGCGAAAGTCTTGCTAGATGATTTGCATGACCAACATCTCGATATTGTAGTCATGGGTAAGCAAGACAGTCTGTTTTCTGAGAAGGTCAACACCACTATCGGAGTCATGCTGGGCGCGATAGCGACGGAAAAGGCGGGTCGGAGCGAACCTTGGGACGACGAGGTGCTCGTGTTTTTTGCCGGTCACGGGGCAACAAAGAACGGACTGGTTGAACTTCAGACTTCTGATCCTCGCGGTCCCGGCCTAAACCCTGATGTGATCATGAGCCAACTGAACAAAGCGCAGGTCGAGCGGAGGATGTTGATCCTCGACGCATGTCGACCGTCTCCCAATGGCGACAAGAATGATCCCGATCTCAACAACATCGGGACGAAAGTGTTTAACAGTTGGACAAACGACCATGCCAAATGGGATCTCTTACTAAGCACAAATCCAGGCGGTTATTCCTACGAAGAGTCTCTGTTCGCCCTGAACGATATCATCCCTGGTTTCAGCCTATGGTCCCCCGGCACGATCGCCAAAACGGGTAATGGCGTCTTCACTTTGGGTTTTCTCAGCTCGGTGATCTGCGGCGACAGCGTGAACTACCCTGATGAAACCGTCTACAACGCGGACGTCTCCAGCAGGTATTTGAAATTCGTGTTCTTCTCTCAAAAGAATCCAACATGGTTGGCGCTCGAGGCGTATTTGAAGGACAAGCTGCAGGCTAGCTACAAGATTCCGGCCCCGCAGCTGATCGTGGGAGGAGCTGATGATGCAAGCAAATCATTTGTATTCAGAAGCCTAGATGCCATGCCTAAAAAGTGCTTTCAGTCCATGCACTGATCGTGCCCGCGCTGGCGCTACGCAGGCCGTCAACGCGAAGGCCTGCCGCGGCCTGAGTGCCGGCCATCCGATCTCAGCGGCTCCGCGACCTCGCGGGGCCACGACTTTTTAAGCCGACCGCGTGACCCGGAGCTGGCACCACACAAACCAGGCGGCCGCCGTAAAGGCTGGCCAAGCCAGCGAAGAGGCGGGGAAAACGCAGAACGGATCGATAAAAAATTGGCGAGCCGCTTTCGCTTGGCTCTCGGCATCCAAAATTCAAACGGATGAAAGTATGAAAGCCGGCTTTGCCGTGCGTGCCCCTGCTGTCATTCCATGCCGCTGTAATTTTTAACGCGACGAGGGCATAGGTTACGTAACCCTCCGGTGCAGGCCGCGGGTTAGCTGCGTTTGGCGCGCTTGCCTGCCCATTTTTTGGCGAGGGCCTCAACT
>NZ_JBANBK010000158.1:0-9064 GCF_053572325.1 Bradyrhizobium sp. UFLA05-112
CGTACCGTGCGGATGATTTTATGACACAGTAAGACTAAAGCGCGATGAGATTAGGATGAATCGTCATCGCGCTTTAGTTTGTTGTTTAAGCATGATCTTTTCGGAAACCCGCTGCACACTTTTCCGGATCATGCTCTAGCGCTTCGTCTTGTGAAGCACCATCCTGCCTTTTGAAGCAATGCCACCCCACCTGGCAGACCAACCGACTTCCGAGGTGCGTCCGGTGCGCTTCTGATCCCAAGCACCCTGCAACGCAAATAGGGCGCCCTGGGAATCCGCACATCGCACGATCCAGCAACCATCGGGCAACTCGATCGGACCCTGGAGGACCCGGCCTCCGCCAGCGTTGACGCGCTGGGCGGCCGCGCCGATGTCGTCGACATTGAAGTAGTAGAGCCAACAGGGCTGCGATACGCTCGGAAGCTTGGTGAGCATGCCGCCGATCGTCTGCCCGGCCATCGAGAACAATTCATACACGTCTGCCGGATCGGCTTCAGCATGGGCCTTCTGCCAGCCGAGAAGCTCGCCGTAGAATGGAAAGATCTTGTTCCGGTCTTGAGCCAGCAACTCGTGCCAGCCTACGCGCCCGGGCTCGTCCAATCCGCTGGGTTGCCCTTGGCCATATGTCAGTTTAGTGACCAGCGCAAAATTCGCTCCTTGCGGATCGGCAACCACTGAAATTCGGCCGATATTGCTGTCGGTCGGCGATAACAGGATGGCGCCCCCAAGACGGCGGATCTGCGCGACCTTCGCATCCATGTCATCGACGGCGACGTAGCCGACCCATCTCGGCGTTGCGCCCAATCGCAGCCCCTCTTCGGGGAGCGCCATGAGCCCAGCTACCGGAGCATCGCCTGCGGTAAGCACCGTATAGAGGAGTTCCGGAGTCGACGCATCTTTCGCAGCCCAGCCGACGACGTTGCCATAAAAGGCACCCGCCGCCTGCATGTCCGTTGTCAGGAGTTCATACCAAGCGAAGCGTCCGAGTTGATCGACCAAGTTAATTTCCCCGTTCAATCGGGCAGACGATTGCGCACTGCATCAAGCCGCACCCGTTGCAATCCGCACAAGGCGCGAACGCTCAGTGCTTGATGAAAATGCGACGATTCCGTTCATGAAGATGAATGCGATCATTACATTTTGTGTATCCGTGGAATCTTGCCTGCCTTGTTCGCTCGGCGTAGGATCATGCTCACGGAGATCCTTCTTCCAACTTTGGAGGATGCGGCCATGCAGCGGGCAAAGCAAGCTTCGAAAAAGAAGCGAATGACCAAAGCCGCGGTACCGGCGCTCGGAGTAGCCGGTCTGACGTTTTCGCTGGCAGGAAGCGCGGCGGCGGCCGCCGTACCGACTGGCGATACACCACAACGACCTAACTTCACGCCGAACCACGTGACCTCGCTGAGCGAGGAAGAACTCGCCGACGTGAGCCTCGCCACCTTCCATCTCTTCGACGATCAAAGAACCTTCAGTGGCGTAATGCTTGCGCGGGGATGCGGTTGTGGCCACGGCTGCGGCGGCGCCAGAGGCTGCGGCGGTTGCAGAGGCTGCGGCGGATGCAGAGCCTGCAGATCTTGCCGCTGCGGCGTCGGTTGCGGTGGATGCGGCGGCTGCGGCGTTGGTTGGATAGGGGTCGGCTTGCCATGGGTGTCATGCGCAGGGTGCTGCGCATCGTGGGGCCGCTGCCGCTGGTGCTAGCTCTCCCTGACTGTGTATCGATGCATCGCGATTTCATTGGCCGGGCCGGCGAACGACCCGGCCAATTTGTTGTTTCCGTCGCGACGTTTGCCACGGCTTGCTGGTCAGCTTGCCGATGGCGGGCGAGTATGTTCCAACTTGTCCGCGCAATGCCAATCGCCGCGTTCGGCACGCAGGCCGGTCAGAGCCAGCGGTTGAGGAGCAGGATCAGCGTGCTGACCCGATGACAGTCAATGCCAAGAGCCGAGCTGCGAAGCAGCCCCGCAAGGGCGTTCTACGTTTCGCACCGAACTTCACCGCCTATCTGCTTCCTCCCGATGCGGTCTGTCTCTATTCCGAGAACCGCAAGTTCTTCCTGCACGGCGAGCTGTATTGTGCCGTGGCCGCGGCGATCGGAAAGAATGGAAAGGCCGCGCCGGAAATCGTTCGCCAGCTTTCGAAGAGTTTTCCCGCCGACCAGATTGAGGAAACGATCAGGCGGCTGTTGGAGCGCCGATACGTCGTGAGTGGACCACCCCGCGTATCCGCAGGCGCCGTCGATGGATATTGGGCGAGCCTCGGCCTGCCTGTCGAAGTCGCGGAGCAGAATCTGCGCAATTGTCCCGTGCGGGTGGAATCGATCGACGTCAAAGGCGCCCGGGAGCTGAGCGTGGCGTTGGGCCAGCTCGGCGTTCAAATCACCAAGCGTTCGCCCGAGCTCATCATCACTCTGGTCAACGATTATCTCGAGCGGCAGCTCGCCGAGGTGAACGGGAAGCGCGTGGCCGATGAAACGCCCTGGCTGCTGGTGCAGCCGTCCGGCGTGTTTCCGCTGGTGGGCCCCGTGTTCAAGCCGGGCGAGAGCGCCTGCTGGACCTGCTTGTTCGATCGCATGATCCGCAATCGGGAGATCAAGGGATTTCTCGAGCGCGGAGCGGCGCAAGCGGTCGCTGTATCACCCCTGGTGAGCGACACCGTGGGACAGACAGCCATCCACTTCGCTGCCGTTGAAATCGCGAAGGCAATCGCCTCGGGATTTCGTACCGATCTGAGCCAACACATCGCAAGCTTCGACCTGACTGGTGCCTCCATCGCCAAGCACTACGTCGCGCGGCGCCCGCAATGTCCGACCTGCGGCAGCAAGAAGCTGCAGAATCCGCGCCGGGCGTCAGCGCCGATCGAAATTGCGGAGGGCAGAAAGCTCGTGATGACCAGCGGCGGATACCGCACCGTGACGTCGCGAGCCACCGTGGCGCGGTTCCGCAAGCACGTCAGTCCGCTGACCGGCGTCGTTTCGCGGCTCGAGCGGATCGAGGCCGATCTGCCGATGAACACAAATTTTTTCGCCCACCACAATTTCTCTGCGCCAGCCTGGAACGTCGATCAGCTCAGATCCGGATTGAGCGGCGGCAGCTTCGGCAAGGGCTCCACCGCCGAGCAGGGCGAGGCCAGCGCGTTGATGGAAGCGATTGAGCGCTATTCCGGCATTTTCCAGGGTGACGAGATCAGGACGACGCGGCGCTTTACCGATTTCGCTCCCGGTGACGCCCTTCTTCCCAACGACGTCCAGCTTTTCAGCGACACGCAGTTTCAAAACAGGAATGCCCCGCAGCCGGACGATTCACATCCGGTTCCCGAGCCGTTCGATCCCTCGACCAAGACCGAGTGGTCGCCGGTCTGGTCGTTGCGCGACAAGCGCTGCAAGTATCTTCCGACGGGCCTGCTGTACTTTTTCTATGGCGGCTTCCACACGGATTCCAACGGGTGCGCGGCCGGCAACACCCGCGAGGAAGCCATCGTTCAAGGCTTCCTCGAACTGGTCGAACGCGATGCCTACGCCATCTGGTGGTACAATCGGCTGCAGCGTGCCGAAGTCGACCTCACGCAATTCGACGATTCCTATGTGCAGGATCTGCAAGCCCAGCTTGCCGATGTGGGGCGCAAGCTTTGGGTGCTCGACATCACCAGCGATCTCGGCATTCCCTCTTACGTGGCGATCACGCACTGGATGCAGAACGGACACGAAAATATCGAGTTCGGCTCCGGCTCGCATTTCGATCGCCGCATAGCGCTGCTGCGCTCCCTCACCGAGCTGACTCAGTTCATGTCAATTGGCATGATGGGCGGCGGAACCGGCGAGAAGCCAACGCTCGACGGTGTCACGCCGTTGCGACTTGACGACTATCCCTTCCTGATCCCCAGCGACGATCCGATCGTCCGGCCGACACCGAGCCTCAAGGTTCACGATAATACGAGCGACCAGGTCAATGCCTGCATCGAGATCGCCGTCGGCGCGGGTTATGATTTCCTCGTGCTTGACCAAACGCGGCCCGACGTCGAGGTTCCCGTCGTCAGAGTGCTCGTTCCGGGCTTGCGGCATTTCTATCGCCGCTTCGCGCCCGGTCGGCTTTACGATGTTCCGGTGAGGCTTGGATTATTGGATCGTCCGCGACTGGAAAGCGAACTCACTCCGTTCCTTCCCCACACCTGAAGGTTGGCTCGTCGTGCGCGCGCCCCGGAAAAGGCCGACCAGGAAGATGGCACCAGTCATCGCCGCCCGATTGAACGGTCGCTTTTCCCTTCATGTGCAGGCGGACGGAAGCATCGCCGCTGCCCTGGGCGGCTATTCAGTGAATCTGGGACAATTCAGCACGGCAGCGATCGACCGTGCGGGACATCTCGCCACGGGGCTGCCGCTCATTTCCTTTGCCGGCAAAAGTGTCCTCGCAAGGCAGGTTCATGCCCTGGTGCAGCGACTGGCACGGCACGGGCTTCTCGAATACCGCCTATCCTCTCCGCGTGAAGAGCAGGACCTCGTCATCATCGAGCCGCAGGTCGCCGAATACTGGCCGCAACGCGCAACACTGGGGAACGGTGATACCCTCGTGTTGTCGCGCTTCGCCTATCTGCGCCGACGCGGCAACGAGATGGTGCTGGAATCGCCGCGCGCCGGCGCGCTGTTTCGGATTTGCGATCCCGCAATCGCGGCCACCCTCGCGACCCTGTCGCGGCCTCAGAAGATCAGCAAGCTTCGCCGCCACACGGCCTCCTTGAACCTCGATCTGCTCGGATTGCTGCTCGACAGCCAGATGCTGATCAAGCTCGATGCGAAAGACGGCGACGGCCTTCGGGTGAATGAGGGCGACGGCAACCTCGTTCTCTGGGATTTCCACGATCTCGTGTTTCACACGCGGAGCACGGAGGGCCGGCATGCAAATCCCGTTGGCGGCACGTTCGCCCATGCGGGCCTCGTTCCACCACTGCCGGCGGTGCGTCCGCCTTGGCCCGGCAAGAAGATCGATCTCCGCAAATTCTCCACGCTTGAGCCGATCTCGCCCTTCGCGAAGCTGTTGCGCGAACGCCATTCAATACGAGATTTCGACGACCAGCACCCAATCACACTTGCCGAGCTCGCACAGTTTATCGACACCACGGCGCGCGTCCTGTCGGAATGGAAGAGCGGCGCAAATTTGGACGGCAGTCCTGAAGTTACCTACAGCACGAGGCCTTATCCATCGGCAGGCAGCGCTTACGAGCTGGAATTGTATCTGGCGGTCTCGAACTGCGAGGGGCTTGCACGCGGATTCTACCACTACGATGCGGGTGCTCACGCGCTGATAGCGATCGGCGCTTCCGCCCAGCAGCTCCAGGCGCTCTCGACGGCTGCCGCGTTTGCCATGGACGCACCCGGTCCCCCGCAGGTCCTGATCACGATCGCCGCGCGCTTTGGGCGCATCTCCTGGAAATACAGCTCAATCGCTTATTCGCTGATCCTGAAGGATGTTGGCGCCATGATCCAGACATTCTATCTGGCGGCGACGGATATGGGGCTTGGCGGCTGCGCCATCGGCACCAACAACATCGATCTGTTCGCGAAAATCACCGAGCTCGACTTTCATGTCGAGAGCCCGGTTGGTCAATTTGCACTCGGACGCGGCAAGGTCACACCCTGAGCAGCCGCACCCGCGTGCCCCAGGGATCGACGGCCTCGACGCCATTCGCAAGCGCCGTGACCGAAGCGCCCGCCTTGCGCAAGCTCTCCTCCTGGGCGGCGAGAATGTCCTGCTTCTCCGTCACCAGCGAAAACCAGGCGAGCCCGGTCGTGGTGTCGTCGCGGCGGCCGGCGCCCTGGCTCTGCCAGACATTCATGCCGAGATGGTGATGATAGCGGCCGGAAGAGAGGAACGCGGCGCCGTTGCGGCGGCGGGTCGGATCGAGGCCGACGTTGCCGTGATAAAAGCCTTCGGCCTGCGCGAGGTCGCCGACACGCAAATGCATGTGCCCGACGCGCATGCCCTCCGGCGCCTTGGCGTAATCGCTGACGCGGGTATTCGTGAGCGACAGCAGATCTGGAATGTTCAGCTCGTCGGCTGCCATCTTCACCGAGCCCTCGTTCCATTGCCATTGCGAAGGATCGCGGTCGGCATAAACTTCGATGCCGTTGCCTTCGGGATCGTCGAGATAGACGGATTCGCTGACGAGATGATCGGCAAAGCCCGACAGCGGCACGCGATGCGAGGCCGCGTGCACCAGCCAGCGCGCGAGATCCTTGCGTGTCGGCATCAGGAAGGCAGTGTGATAGAGACCGGCCGCGCTGCGCGGCTCGATCTCGGCATCGGTGCGCGCCTCCAGCACGAGCAGCGTCACGCCGCCGGCGCCGAGCTGCGCTGAACCCGCCGAGCGCTCCATCACCGTGAGCCCCAGCACGTCGCGATAGAAGTCGGCGACGGTGTCGAGATTCTTGACCCGCAGCATCACCATCCCGACGCGCATCGGCGTGCGGCTGGCATAGGTTGGCCCGACGCTGACCGGACTACCTTCGGCGCGCGCCCCAGCCGCGGCAGCCGCCGCGAGCGTGGTGGCACCGGCGAGGTGAAGCAGCGTGCGGCGGGTAAGGTCGATGGTCATCCGGGGTCTCTCAAAAATGCGTTGAGGCCGTGAGGCGCAATGGCTGGCCGATTGCTACACGTTCCCGTGACCTCCTCCCAATCACATGTTCGTCGGCCGGGACATTACGGAGCTTCCTGCCCATCAGACCAGTTTCCGGATCGCCCGCGGCATCCCAGATTTGGGACAACCGACAGGAGCTTCCTATGACCGACCCTACCCCCCTCGCCGCGCTCTCGTCAGCGCTTTCGGATGTGGTTACACGCACCTCGCCTTCGCTCGTCTCCGTTCACTCGCATCGGTTGCGCGCCTCAGGCTTTGCCTGGAAAGCGGGCCTCATCATCACGGCCGACGAGGCCCTGGCCGACGAGGGCGAGGTCGAGATCAGGCTTGCCGACGGCAGCACGCGGACGGCCACGATTGTCGGCCGTGACCACACCACCGACGTCGCGCTGCTGCGCGTCGATGCCGACATTCCGCCGATCAAGCTGATTTCCGCCGCCCCCGCTCTCGGTTCGCTCGCCGTCGTCGTCGCAGCCGACCGTGGCGCACCCACGGCATCTCTCGGCATGGTGTCGCTCGCGGGTCCGCGCTGGCGCAGCCTGCGCGGCGGCGACATCGAGGCGCGGATTGAGCTCGACGTGCGGCTGCGCCACAGCCATGAGGGCGGGCTCGTGCTGAATGCGCAAGCCCAGCCGTTCGGCATGGCGGTGCAGGGACCGCGGCGCGTGCTGGTGATCCCCTCCGCCACCATCGAGCGCGTCGCGGCGCAGCTCGAAACGCGTGGCAGGATCGCACGCGGCTATCTCGGGCTCGGCCTGCAACCGGTGCGGCTCGATGACGGCGTCGGCGCGATGGTGATGAATGTCGACAAGTCCGGGCCATCTGCCGCGGCGGGCATCAGGCAGGGCGACGTCATCGTGGCCGTCAATGACGAGAAGCTCGCTGGCGTGCGCGCGCTGTCGCGCTCACTCGGACCCGAGAGCGTAGGCTCGGTCGTCGACGTCGCAGTGCGCCGTGGCGGCGAGCCGGTGAGCTTCAAGGTCACGATCGGCGAGAGGCCGGAGGCGTGAGCGAGGACACGACGCAGGACATCACGATCGCGCTGGAAATCGGCGACCCAGCCCTAGCCGACCGACTGGCGTCGCTGCTTGGCAGCGTCGCCGGCCTGCGGCTCGTTGCGCCCGGAGATCCAGCCGCGGTGACCGTACACGACCGGCAGCCCTCGCCGGCCGATATCGAGCTGACGCCGCGCGAGCTCGAGGTGCTCGCGCTGATGGCAGAGGGCGCATCGAACAAGATGATCGCGCGCCAGCTCGGCATCTCCGTGCACACCGTCAAGTTCCACGTCGGCTCGCTGCTCGACAAGCTGGATGCCACCGGCCGCACCGACGCGGTCGCCCATGCCGCGCGGCGCGGCGTGATCAACCTTTAGCCTGGAGCATGATCCGTAAAAGTGTGCAGCGGTATTCCCTCGCGACAAACGCGGGACCCATTTGCGCGGAGATCATGCTCAAACAACAACCTAAAGCGCGATGACGATTCATCCTGATCTCATCGCGCTTTAGATTAGTAGACGCGGCCTTGTCATCGATGGACGCGGCCCGGTGACGTCTGATCCCCCTGCTGCCAATATGGGTTGGCGTAGCACGTAGCCGAGAGTCCCGACGCCGTCGCCCTGCATTGGTCCAATGATGTATAACCGCAGTAGATGGAGGTGGCACCGCTCTGCCCCCACTTCTGGAGGCAAACTGGGTAATTGGAGTCGTAGCGTTGAGCCGTGACCGGGGTGACGGCCAGGAACGTCGTGACCACGAGGATTGTCCAACGAAGCATGCGCATCGCAACCTCGTTCAAACCAGCGCTATTGAACAGGGCGCCGCTGACCCGCGCAAGATGCATTTCACCGCACTTCTGCTTCCTGGGAACAGCGGGGCCATCGCCTACTAATCTTACTGAGTCAGAAATCCACGGACCAAGCTGGGTGAGAATCGCATATTGAAGGAGATTCAACGCGAGATCGAGGATCTGAGATGGGTCGCCGAGGAAAGGGAACCAGCGAGACACGATTTGCGGCGTACGTCGACGGTCTTGTTGGCGTGATCGGACATGCTGATCGAGGGCGGCCGCTTCGGGATTATTGCACCGGGCTGTTGTTGCCCTGCGAACGCAAGAGTGTAGAGCCGATGGCGGCAGTGACGGCGCCGGAGCGGACGGCGGCCCAGCACCAATCGCTGCTGCACTTTGTCGGCGAGGGACGGTGGTCGGATGAGAAGGTTCTGTCCAAGGTGCGCGAGATGGTGCTGCCTGCCATCGAGCGTGCCGGGCCGATCGAAGCTTGGATCATCGACGACACCGCCTTTTCCAAGAAGGGAACGCATTCTGTGGGCGTAGCGCGGCAGTATTGCGGACAGCTTGGCAAGCAGGACAATTGTCAGGTCGCGGTGTCGCTGTCGGTCGCCAATCATCATGCCAGCCTGCCGGTGGCCTATCGGCTGTA
>NZ_JBANBK010000159.1:0-8786 GCF_053572325.1 Bradyrhizobium sp. UFLA05-112
CCAGCCAGCATGGTGAATCAGAAGCAAGCTGATTTGGGAATCCCAAATCGATTCAACCTAACCCCATCCCGCTTTAGTACTTCAGCACTTTTGATCCGACGAGCGCGCCGAGCGCGGTCACGAGCGCGGCGGCGAGCGTATACCAGGTTGCCACGAACAATGGCGAATCGTCGGTGCAGTGCGAGGCATAGAGCGTCGCCGCCAGACCTGCCGATAACAGGCCGGCAAGCGCGCCGGCAAGCGCAGGCCGCGACGGTGCGCCGTGACGCAGGCCGAACAGTGCGCCCGCCAGCAACGGCAGCGACATCGCGGGGATCGCCGACAGGCACACCCTCGAATTCTTGCCGACCAGACGCATCGTCATCGGCATCGCAGGCGCCATCATCATCTCGCCGCCGATCGCCACCGCAAGCAAGGCCACGGGGAGCAGCAGCAGCCAGCCCCAGCCGCGCATCAAGGCCTCGGGCCGCGACAGATGCAGGCTGATCGCGATCGCGGGGATCGCGAGTGACAGGGTGACGGCGAACTTCATGTCGAAGAACGGATTGTGCATCGCGCTCATCACGTCCGGCCGCACGCCGAGGAAAGTGGCGAAGATCAGGATCGAGAGCGGTGCGGCCACCAGCAGCGAGAGCGCCAGCACGGCGCCGACCTTCGGCGCGCGATGCGCGTTGTCGGCCGCGAGCGTGCGAATCAGTTGATCGGTATCCATCTCATCGGTCCCGCAATTTGGCGGTAAGCGCGGCCAGCCCCCGATGCAGCGCGACGCGCACCGCGCCTTCGCTCATCGACAACTTGGACGCCGTGTCTCTGATCGAGGTGCTGTCGACTGCAATCGACTGCAGCACGTCGCGCTGGCGCTGCGGCAGCGTGGCAAGCTGCGCCGCGACCTCGCCTGCTGAGGCCGTCTCCTGCGGCGCCTCGCCCGGCAGCGTCTCGGCGAAATCGTCGATGTTGACGAAGATCCGCCTGCCCCGTCGCCTCAGCGCGTCGATCAGCTTGTTGCGGGCGATCGCGAACAGCCAGGGCGCGAAGGGCGCCTCGCTGTCCCAGGTATGCCGCTTCAAATGCACCGCCAGCAAAATGTCCTGCACGATATCCTCGGCTTGATCGGGAGGTTGGCCGGCACGCGTGAGACCGCGCCGGGCGGCAGCCCGCAGCACCGGCGTGATCGCCTTCAGCAGGCGATGATACGCCGCATCATCCCCTGCCATGGCCGACCGCATCAGGCCGGTCCATTCGTCCTCACGTCCGCGCACGCGCGCCCCTCACACGGCAATTCGGCCGCTCTTTCAATTTGTTACACCGGCCGGACTTAATCACGAAATCGTGATCCTACGGCAAGCAGCGCATTTCCCCGCGGCCCGGTCTAGCCGGCAAGCCCGGGAGGCTCATAACACCGTTCGGCTCGCCTCGCACTCGCCAAGCCGGCCGGACGCGCCGGATTGCCCCGGTTTCGCCCGCTCAGGCCCGAAGATTCCCATTTTCTGCCCCGCTGTGGTCATGCCCCGGGGTCTCTGTGCGCTCCGGGACGGGGGCAATTGGGGAGATCGTAAATGATCGAAGCCAGTGGCCGCGCAGCGTTGATTCTCGCCGCGGGACTCTTTCTGCTTGTCGGCGGCGCCTCGCAGGCAGCGCCGACGTCGTCCATGATGGACACGACCGACAGCGCGAGCAAATCGGCCGAGACCGTCACGCCAGCCAAGCACCGCCGTCATTCCGCCCGTCACCACACCAGCAAGACGGCGGAGAAATCCTCCGACGACAAAGCCGCCAAGAGCGCCGCAAAGGACATGGCGAGCGCAGCGCCCGATGATACCGCCGCGCCGGCTTCGAGCACGATGCCGCCGTCGGTCGCCAACGCCAATGCGCAGCTCGCCTCTGCCGATACACCGACGGCCGCGGCAGCCACCGCCATGACGTCGCGAGCCAATGACAACGTGCAGGCGGCGGCCGACCAAGCGACCGCCGCACCGGACAGCCAGGCGTCCGCGTCGGATCAGCCAGGCGATGCCACCCAGCAGCCGGACAATCCGCCTGCGCAAAAGACCGTCGTCGCCGCAACCGACGCGCAGCCGCGCCCGGCTCCGGCTATGGCCGCCGCGAGCAGCGAAAGCTCGGCCTGGGATCAGAGTTCGCTGATCGGCAAGATCTTCATCGGCGTTGGCGCGCTCCTGACGCTGGCCTCGGCCGCGCGCATGCTCATGGCTTGATTCTTCGAGATTCTTGGACCTGAGCCGGTTCCGGGGACGCGCGGCTCGCGCGTCCCATTGGGCGTCTTCGCCCTCTTGAAGCCCACCGCGCCAGCGGGCACATTGCCCGCTCACATCGAAAATGCGTGGGTGGAGCATGAGTACGTTCGAGCACATCATCGTCGAAAGCAAAGGTGCGGTCGGCATCATCAAGCTGAACCGCCCGAAGATGCTCAATGCGCTGTCCTTCGGCGTCTTCCGCGAGATCGCCGCGGCCGTCGACGATCTCGAAGCCGATGACGCGATCGGCTGCATCGTCGTCACCGGCAGCGAGAAGGCATTCGCCGCGGGTGCCGACATCAAGGAGATGCAGCCTAAAGGCTTCATCGACATGTTCTCGGAAGATTTTGCCGCGATCGGCGGCGACCGCGTGGCGCGCTGCCGCAAGCCGACGATCGCCGCAGTCGCGGGCTACGCGCTCGGCGGCGGCTGCGAGCTCGCGATGATGTGCGACATCATCATCGCCGCCGATACCGCCAAATTCGGCCAGCCCGAGATCACACTCGGCACCATTCCCGGGATCGGCGGCACGCAGCGCCTGACGCGCGCGATCGGCAAGTCCAAGGCGATGGATCTCTGCCTCACCGGCCGCATGATGGACGCGGCGGAAGCCGAGCGAAGCGGCCTCGTCAGCCGCGTGGTCCCCGCCGACAGACTGATGGACGAGGCGATCGAGGCCGCGGAGAAGATCGCCGCGATGTCGCAGCCGGCGGCCGCAATGGCCAAGGAAGCGGTGAACCGCGCCTTCGAGACGACGCTCGCCGAGGGCATGCAGGTTGAGCGCAACCTGTTCCACGCCACCTTCGCGCTGGAAGACCGCTCGGAGGGCATGGCCGCCTTCATCGAGAAGCGTAAGCCGCTGAACAAGAATCGGTAAGGCTGGTGTAAGGCTCGCCATGCCTTCCCCAAAATCCTGTGACGTAGCTGCAACAAGCACGGATTTCATGGGACATTCACCCGCGGCAGTTTGCCTGCGGGACCGGCGCTGGTTAAACAGGTAAGAGGGCCGCCGTCGGCAGGGGCGGACAGCCGGGATTGTTACGGGATCAAATGAAGGGGCGTGCCGCCAGAACTGGCCGCGTGATGACGCGGCGCCGATCGGGCGTGGGTCATGTCCTTGTCACATGGGCCGCGCTGACGCTTTCCTGCGCCCTCCCCGCAGCCGCGCTGGCCGAAGCGCTGCCGGACGCCCTCGCAAAAGCCTATCAGACCAATCCGCAGCTCAATGCCGAGCGGGCGCGCCAGCGCGCCACCGACGAGAACGTGCCGCAGGCGCTTGCGGGCTACCGGCCGCAGATCGTGGCGAGCCTGAGCGCTGGGCTGCAATCGGTACGCAACCTGCTTCCGGACAACACGATCCAGACCGCGACGCTGAAGCCCTGGACCATCGGCGTCACCGTGACGCAGACGCTGTTCAATGGTTTCCGCACCGCCAATAGCGTGCGCGTCGCCGAGCTTCAGGTGCAGTCGGGCCGCGAGGCCTTGCGCAATGTCGGCCAGGGCGTGCTGCTTGATGGCGTGACCGCCTACACCAACGTGCTCGCCAACCAGTCGCTGGTCGAGGCGCAACGCTCCAACGTCGCGTTCCTGCGCGAGACGCTCGCAGTCACCCAGCGCCGGCTGAATGCGGGTGACGTCACGCCGACCGATACCGCGCAGGCCGAGGCACGCCTCAACCGCGGGCTTTCCGATCTCAACGCCGCCGAAGTCGCGCTAGCCATCAGCCAGGCGACTTACGCCCAGGTGATCGGCAACCCGCCGTCGCAGCTTCGGCCCGCCGAGGTCGTCGACCGCTATCTGCCGCGGAGCCGCGAGGACGCGCTCGCCATGGCGATCCGCGAGCACCCGGCGGTGATGGCGGCAGGCTTCGACGTCGACGTCGCCTCCACCAATATCCGCGTCGCCGAAGGCGCGCTGCTGCCGAGCGCCAACGTGCAGGGCAGCGCCAGCCGCAGCCGCGACTCCGACCAGACGCTCGGCACGTTCGCCACCGACCAGGCCTCCATCGTCGCCAACGTCACCGCGCCGATCTATGACGGCGGTCAGGCCGCGTCGCAAACCCGGCAGTCCAAAGAGGTGTCAGCGCAAAGCCGCCTCGTGCTCGACCAGGTGCGCAACCAAGCGCGCACCGCCGCGACCAGCGCTTGGGTTGCAAACGAAGGTGCCAAGATCGCGGTCTCGGCCTCCGAGTCGGAGGTGAAGGCGGCGACCGTCGCCTTGCAGGGCGTGCAGCGCGAGGCCGCCGGCGGACAGCGCACCACCGTCGACGTGCTGAACTCGCAAGCCGACCTGATCCAGGCCAAGGCCCGACTGATCGGCGCGCTGCGCGACCGCGTCATCGCCTCCTACACGCTGCTCAGCGCCGTCGGCCACCTCGACGTCAAGACCTTGACCCTCAACACCCCCGACTATCTGCCCGAAGTGCACTATCAGCAGGTGCGCGATGCCTGGCACGGCCTGCGCACCCCGTCGGGGCAGTGAGCCCGGCAGGCTCCCCAAAAATATCGAAAACAACCCCATGCAAAGTAGAATGGCATCGCCGCGCGGGAATTGACGCGTCGGGCAAATCAGCAGCCCAATTCCATCTTGAACGACCCGCGATCGCGGTTCGTTTCAACGCAAATCAACTCGCGCTAGAGTAGCGGTCGAACATCTATCGACTCATCTCGCGAGGCCATTTGATTCCCAAAATTCTTCGTGGTGCGGCCAAGCTGTGCGGCGCCCTCTTGCTGCTGGTCGTCGCAGCGATCATCGCATTCCGCCTGGCGGCTGCTTTTCGCGAGACGGCAGGCCGTACCGATCTTGCACCGTCGAGCGGGCATTGGGTGACGACGCGCTCGGGCGACGTGTTCATTCAGGAAATGGGGCCTCTTTCCGGAGTCCCCGTCGTGCTGTTTCACGGCACCGCGGCCTGGAGCGAATTGTGGCGAGCGACCAGCGATGCGCTCGCAGCCGGCGGTTATCATGTGATCGCGCTCGACCTGCCGCCGTTCGGCTTCTCGGATCGGCCAGGTGGCTACACGCGACAGGACCAGGCCGAGCGCGTCAGCGACGTGCTCGAGAAGCTCAAGGTGACGCCCGCGGTCATCGTCGGCCATTCCTTCGGCGCGGGCGCTGCGACCGAGCTGGTGCTGCGCTTTCCGGCGCGCGCCCGCGCGCTGGTCTTGGTCGATGCGGCGCTGGGGCTGATGGCTGAACCGTCCGATCCACCGGCAGTGCTGCGTCCTAAATGGCTGCGTGAAATGCTGGTGTCGCTGACGGTCACCAATCCGCTCGCAACCAAGATGCTGCTGCAATCGCTGATCGCAAGGAAGGACCGCGCCTTGCCTGCATATGTCGAGATCCTGCAGCGGCCACTGACGCGTCAGAACTCGACATCGGATATTGCCGACTGGCTCTATTATTTCACAGGTACAGATCGCGGCGCGATGAGCGCTGACCGCGCCGCCTACGCTCAGCTCAAGCAGCCCATTGCGATCCTCTGGGGTGAAATGGATACCGTGACGCCGCGCGCACAGGCGTACGATTTGAAGGCCCTCCTGCCGCAGGCGCACCTCACTCTGCTGCCCGGGCTCGGTCACATTCCGCAGATCGAGGATCCCGGCCAGTTCAATGATGCCCTGCTCAAGGCGCTCGGGACACTCTAGAGCCGTTTCCGTTCCGATGAATCGGAACGGGGCTCTAGACTCTTGTTTTGACGCGTTTTCTTCACGCGAACCGGTGTCCACTTCGCTGGAAAACGCTCTAAACTCGAACGAGATTCGAACTTACCGGAGGAATCATGGACGTCATCCGATTGTGCGCCTTTGGCTATGCCGCGCTGCTTGGTTTCGTGATCCTGACCGGTTACATCCCCGCCTTCATCGACCAGAACGACATGATCTTCGGCCTGTTCCGCCGCACCTGGTACGCCGACGGCCTGCATCTCGTCTCCGCGCTGTGGGCGCTCGCCTCGGCGCTGACGTCGCGCCGCGCATCCGAACTGTTCTTCCAGCTCTTCGGCGTCTTCTATTTCGCCGACGGTGTGCTCGGCCTCCTCACCGGCAGCGGCTATCTCGATTTCGGCATCCTCATCAACGGCGTTTTGAACCTGCCGCTGTCGACCCGCATCTTCGCCAATGCGCCGCATCTCGGCCTTGGCGGGCTCGCCATCCTGATCGGCTATCTCCTCGCGCCGCGCACGCACCCGGCCCATGCTTAAGCGCCCTATGTTTAAGAGGCTTATGTTCAGGAAGCTTGGCCGCATCATCTTCACGCTGCTCGCTCTGATCGCCGTCGCGATCCTGGTTCCGCTCGCCTATATCGAAGGCACCTGCCAGCCCGCATCCGACATTGCATCCACGACAACGGCCGCAATGGCACTCCCGCCGATCAGCGAGAAGGGCTATCGCCGGCCACTCGACAACACCTATTTCACCTTCCCCGAATGGTACATCGTCTATTCTTTCGAGGATTTTGGCCGCTTCCTCGACCAGTCCAGCGAAAGCCATTTCGGCTATTTGCACCACATCCTCGGCTTCTGGCAGAGCTTCTGCACCATCAACCGCGCGGTCCCGGCAAGTGTTGAGTCGCGCTTCGACGTGAAGATGATGATCTATGTCATCGGCATCAGCTACTCCGCCGAATACGCGATCAAGGGTCTCTACGAGAACACGATCGGGCGCGCCTTCGAATGGATCAGGGGCGAGAAGCTCACGCCGCAGGATGAATACGCCCGCGCGGTGCTCCAGGACTATGCGGCCTTCCTCTACACCATCCCCTGGTACAAATATCCGTTCAGCGACACGCTGAACGGGCTGACCGCGATCTCGACGCCGACGCCAAGCAATCTGCGCACATGGGAGCGCAACTTCGCGCTCGGCACCGAATATTTCGTCAAGATCGGCTATGCCGCAGCGATCCAGAAGGCGCTCGATGCCAGCGATGACGACGAGCCGCGCGACATCATGTTCGTGGTCGCGACATTGCCGCAGGACGTGCTTCGCGCCGAGCCCCGCATCACTCCGATCCGGACGCTGTCCCCGGACTGGCAGCTCGTGCAGGCGCCGCGCTACAAGGCGCTGAGCGAGATCCTGAACAAGCTGATCGACGGCGGTCATCGCCTGGCGGAGATCGCCGGCAATCACGAAATCCTCATCACAGTGATCGCGCCGAAAGGGACGGCTCTCGATATTCCCGACACCACAGAGCTGTTTTCACTGGATCTGGACGCCAAACCCGGCTTCCGCAGGGCCGGCCTTAAGGCAAGGATCGATCGGCTCGTCGAGATCAAGCGCGAGCTGACGACCAAGGGTGCGAGCCTTGAGCACTTCTACGACTATTAAAGCGCGACGGGTTCTGGTTGAATCGGTCGGGCCACGGGCTTGCTCACCTCTCCCGCTTGCGGGAGAGGTCGGCGCGAAGCGCCGGGTGAGGGCTCTCTCCACTTGGGGATTGTCCATTGCGGAGACACCCTCTCCCCAGCCCTCCCCCGCAAGCGGGGGAGGGAGCGCACCTTCCTTGCGGCGACAATCAAGCCTAATCCCATCACGCTTTCGCCGGACAACACCGCGGCCGCTCCGCAGGATCGCGTTTGCGGTCTCGCTCGTCGTCACGGGCTGGCTCGCGCTCGTCGTTACCTTGACCTTCGGCACCGCGCCCGGCCGCTCGCTGGCCGTGATCGGGCCGCAGGCACAGGCGATCGCGGCAATCGCGAAGGCCGACGGCCGCGTGCTGGCGTCGAACGCCTATGTCACCATCGCGCGATCCAATGCAGCGGATTTCGTCAGCCGGCTCTACGTCGCCGGCGCCCTGCTCGTGCTCGATGCCGAGCAGGCCGGCGGCTGCAACGGGCTCGCACCCAAGCGCACCTGAAGCGGCCTGGGGTCTCGGTGCTTTCGGGGCAAAGCGGACATGAGCCAGCGGACAACCTACGCTCAGTCGGGCGAGAATGGACCCGAAGCGGACATCGTTGACGAGCTTGGAATAGTGCGCCGATACGACCGTTTGTTCGCTATCTCCTTAAGACCGAGGCAATCAATCCACGCTATCGTCTCGCGTCCTTCAAGATGGTAACAGTTGGCAACGAGGATAATGTCTTACTACTTCTTCGCTGCCTGTCTGGCCGTATTAGCCTTGAGTTTCGAGCTATCGTTTCGCCGAGCCTGGAATCTGTCGCGGAACTCTGAGCTGCTTGGCCCGGCCCAGCGGCTCGCAGTACGGCGGCGTGCGCTTTGGCCGGTAGGCTGCGGGCTAATTTGCATGCTGCTTGGGTGGATCTTACTTCAATTTAGTCAAGATAAGCTTGTTCTCAATCTAATAATGCTTAGTGCTTCTTTCCTCGCAGGATCGTTTATTGGCGTTGTGACCGGGATCACGAAGCGGGTCTGAAGCATCCACACAGAAAGATAAAAGTGCATCGATCTATGGCCGCCGACAAGCGATCATGGCTTTGTCATCGTCCTGTTGACGTCCAGTTTTGGCCGATTCCGTTGAAAAAGGCCGCGGTTGCGACTCAGAGATACCAGTGATTCAGTCTGTCTAGTTGGCAGGACT
>NZ_JBANBK010000160.1:0-8384 GCF_053572325.1 Bradyrhizobium sp. UFLA05-112
ACGCAAAGCTCGCCAAGGAAGTGCCTGATGTCGTCGCAAGCTCGAAGCCCGCGGCGCGCAACTTGCTGGAAAAGACGCTAAGGGCCGCCACCGGCGCCGCGCTCGACGAGGTCGCATCGAAGAAGCTGTTGAAGGCCTACGGCATCCCGATCTCCAAGGAAGGAATCGCGCAGACGCCGGCCGACGCCGTGAAGATCGCCAAGCAGATCGGTTTCCCCGTGGTCGCCAAGGTCGTCAGCGCCGAGATCCTGCACAAATCCGACATCGGCGGCGTGGTTCTAAACCTCAACAGCGCGACCGAGGTGAAGCAGGCGTTCAACGACATCACCTCGCGCGTCAAGAAGCTGAAGGGCAAGCCCAGGCTCGACGGCATCCTGATCGCGCAGCAGGTCAAGGCCGATCTCGAGCTCGTGGTCGGCGCATCGCTCGACGCCGAGATGGGGCCGGTGGTGCTGTTCGGCACCGGCGGCGTCGACATCGAGCTGATGAAGGACGTCGCTTTGGCCGGCGCGCCGCTCAATCCTGCCGAGGCTCGGCAGCTGATCGGCCGCACCAAGGCCGGGGTCAAGATGCGCGGTTATCGCGGCAAGCCGAAGCTGGATGAGGCCTCCGCCGTGAAGGCCCTGGTCGGCCTCTCCAACCTGATCGCAGACGCCGGCGACCGGATCGCTTCGATCGACGTCAATCCGTTCCTGATCAATACCAGGACCGGTGTCGCCGTAGACGCACTGATCGTCCTCAACAACGCAGCCGCCCGGCGCGCGGCCCGGCATTGATCGGCTTCCACTGGCCGCGCTTTGCCCATAAAATTGGCGAGCGACTCCGCTTTCCCTGACGCGGGGCACGAGCCGGAACGGATAATGGCGCGCAGAAGCAACTTGATGATCGGAACCGCGACGCTGCTGGCGCTCGCCGTCGCGTTCGGCGGCCTGCTTGGCGTGCAGAAATATCGCGCGGCCCAGAGCCGCAGCCAGTTGCGCGTCGTGTTCGAGGGCGGCTCGGCCAGCGGCCTGCGCCGGGGCGGCCCGGTGAATTTCGACGGCGTACCGGCCGGCCAGATCATCTCGATCAAGCTCGACAATCCCCGCAAGATCGTCGCGCTCGTCATGCTCGACAACGCCGCCCCGATCCGCAAGGACACCGTGGCCGGCATCGAGTTCCAGGGCCTGACCGGGATCGCCGCGATCTCGCTGATCGGTGGCGCGCACTCGGCACCGCCCGTGCCGCTGGATGACGACGGCATTCCCGTGCTGACCGCGGATCTCAGCGACGCCGAATCGATCGTCGAGACCCTGCACAATGTCGACCGCATGATCGTGAGCAACTCGGCCGCGATCAAGGACGGCCTGCGCACATTCGAAGACTATACCGCCGACCTCAAGGGCAAGGGGGAAGAGATCGACGCCGTGATGGGCAAGATCGACAATGGCTTCGCGAGCTTCGACAATGCGGTCACCAAGATCGAGAACGTCGTGCCCGGCTTCGCCGATGGCAAGGCCGACGAGCTGTTCGAGAAGGTGAAGGGGCTGCGCGAGCTCGCCGATACCATGAAGAAGAAGTCGGCGAGCTTCATCGAGGACGGGCGCCGCACCCTCCTCGACATCAGCGAGGCCGCCAACAAGATGGCCGGCACGCCGGTGGCACCGCGACCGCCGCGCAAGCCCACGCAGCAGAAGCAGTGAGCGCCCGGACGGCCCCCCACAAAAATGTCGAAAACAACCCCATGCAAAGTAGGATGGCCCCGCCAGCCCGGATGAGGTGAATCACACCGGAAGCCCCTGATATGTCGGGCAAATCGGCGGCACGCGCCCATCGCGCGCCGATAGTCGCATATCCGCAGCGCATGAACTCAACGGCGGGCCATGGCGGGGTGACGCTACCAGGCGTAGCGCACGACGGCCTTGCCGGCGTAGGAGCGGGTGACGTTGGAGAACTCGCCTTCAAACGTTCCGATCGCGGACCAGCCGTTCATCCACTTCATCTCGGCGGAGGCCGTTGTCAGCGCGGAGTCGCGGGAAAGGGCCGCGCCGTTCACGACAAAGGCCGCGCCCGGCAGCGCCTGGAAGACGGCGCCGATGCTGCGATCCGGATTGAAATCATGCGCCCAGGCGACGCGGCCGCGCAGCGTGACGACGCCGTCGTAGGCAGCAAACGACTTGTCGGTGCGCAGGCCGAGCTCAGTGCGGGTGTCGGTCACGCTCTTGGCCGCATAGGCGAGCGCAAAGGCGTTGGTGCCGACCACCACATTCTCAGCATAGTTCGGCAGGTTGAAATTGGTCGCCTGTAGCGCGGCGTAGGGCGTCACGCCCATCCACGGCGTGACAACGCGGTAGCCACCTTCGATGCGGCCGGAGAACGCGTTTGCGTTGAACTGCGCGCGCAACTGGTCGAAGCCGACAGCCGTGACGGTGCGGTTGGTGGTGACGTCCTGCCAGCCATAAGCGAGCGCCGCCGACACATAGGCCGGCCCGGCCGTGTGACGCAGGAAGGCGCCAGCCTGGAACAGATCGGAGTGGCCCCAGCCAAGCCCGTTGACGCCGAAATTGGTCGCGCCGCCGACAAGCGCAACGCCGGCGAGTGTCGACGGCGAGAAGCGATAGTCGACGCCGACAGCAGTCCCGTAGAGGCTGCTCGTTGTATTGTTCGAACCCAGCGCCGCATTGCCGTTGGTGGTCTGCGAGCCACCATAGCCCGCCGCCCACACGCTCCAGCGCTGATCGAAATCGACCGGCGGCGCCTTGCGATAGATGGATGCAAAAGCATCGCGCGTGCTCTTGCCTGCTGCGGCATAGGCCGCGGCGCCGGTTTCCTGTGCGAAGGGGGTTGCGCCGGTCGCGCCACCGCGGCTGGTGCCGTAAACGTCCGTCAGCAGGCTGAGGAACAGGTTCATCGCATTGAACGTGGTCTGCTGCGCGCCGGTCGCGGATTCGCCGGAGGCCTGCGTCAGACCATTCGGCGACAGCGAGGCATAGACCACGTCAATGCCACCATTGGCATTGAAGAAGTTCGTCAGCGCGTTGGCGACGTTGGTCTGATTGACGTTGAGATTGCCCTTGGCGCCGTAATCCAGCGCGAAATTCAGATAGACGTTGTTGGCGTCATAGCTGAGGGTGGCTATCGCTGCCGGCGCTCCGACCGTATCGGCGCCGCTGAACGTGCCGCTGCGGCCGCCCGTCGCGGTGAGGATCGTATACTGCTTGGCCAGCGTCGTGCCGGCCGCGACGCTGACGCCGACCGAGCCTCCGAGCGTCGCGCTGCCGGTCACGTTGGTGAAGCTCGAGGCGGTCGAGTTGACGCTGACGAGATAGAGCGCGCCGGACTGGAAGGCGAGATTCCCCGCGACGATCATTGACGTCCCCGGCGTGCCGTTACCGGGCAGGAAGATGCCGCCGGTTGCGATCGTGGTGTTGCCGACGGTGCCGCTGCCGGAGAGCGCGCCGCCGGCATTCACCGTGGTCAGGCTCGAGGCTGCGATCGAGCCGTCGACTTGCAGGATGCCGCCATTGACGACGGTGGTGCCGGTATAGGTGTTGAGCCCAGACAGAGCCAGCGTGCCCGCCCCGACCTTCTCGAGGTTGCCCGGGCCGGCGCCCCCGCAGACGCACGGATTGGTGTCCGCGATCACGCCGCTGACCTTGGTCGACAGGTTGTTGCCGCCGACCACCAGCGTGTTGCCGGCGCCGATATAGTAGAAGCCGGAGCCCGCGATCGAGCCCACGGGGATGCGGCCGTCGCCGTTCGGCCCGAGGCTGCCGGAGAAATCGACAAAGCCGGTGCCAGTGGTGATGAGCTGCGCGGTGCCGCCGGTTGAATTGTCGAAGAAGTAGGTCGCGCCGCCGTCATTGGTGGTGATGACAGCGCTGCCGGCAGTGGAGAAGGCGTTGAAGTCGGTCTCGCCGCCATTGTTGTTGGTGATCACGGCGTTGCCGGCAGTCGGCGTGTCGGTGCCGAACGGCTGGCCGAACGCGGTCAAGCCACCCGTGTTGATGATGTTTGCGCCCGAGGCCGACGACTGGTCGACAAAGACGGTGCCGCCGCCATTGCGGTTGGTAATGGTGGCGGTGCCCGCATTGGTCAGGGCGGAAAAGATCGTGCCCGCACCGTCGTTATCGATCCTGGCGGTGCCCGCCGGTCGCCGTATCGGTGCCGCCGTGGGTACCGAACAGCGTGACGCTGCCGATCTGGTTGTTGATCGTGGCACTGCCGGCGCTGCTCGACTCCAGGAACGCGACCGCACCGACATTGGTGTTGGTGATGGTCATCGCGCTCCCGCTGGTCGCGCCCATGAAGGTCGTGAAGCCGCCGTCATTGATCAGTGCGGTGATGCCCGAATTGTTGGCGTTGACGAAGGTAAACCGCCCCTCATTGGTGACCGTGCCGACGATGGAGGCGGTATGGGTGGCGTCGCCGAGCACCAGGCTGGCGCAGACGCAGATCGTCGTGCCGCCGGTATAGGTGTTGGTGCCGAGCAGCGTGACGACGCCGTTGCCGAAGGTGCTGTCGAGAACAGTCAGCTTGCCGGCGCCGTTACCGTCGGTGACGTTGCCGGCGATGGTCAGCACCACGCCATTGGCGTCGATCGCGCTGCCGCTCGCAGAATTGTCGATCTTGAAATTGTTGGTGAAGGTCAGATCGCTCAGACCGTCAGCCTGGAACAAGGCATCCTGAAGCGTGACGGTGCCAGACCCGACCGACGAATTGTTGGTTACCTGCACCGTAGCGCCGATCACGCTTGTGCCGCCCGAATAGGTGTTGACGCCGGAGAGCACCGTCGTGCCGGAGCCGCCGGAGGAATCGATCAGCCGCAGCGCACCAGTGGCGACGAAGCCGCTGTCGTTGGCGATAACACCGGATAGCGTTAAGACCACCCCATTGTTGTCGACAGCGCCGCCATTCGGAGTGACAATAAAGCCATTGGTGAAAGTCAGGTCGCTGGCACCATCGGTCTGGAACGTGCCGCCGTTAAGCCTCACCGCGCCGGTGCCGACGGAGTTGTTGTTGGTGACCTGCACGGTGCCGGCCGAAATCAAAGTACCGCCGGTGTAGGTGTTGTTGCCTGATAAATTGAGCGTGCTCGCGCCGAGTTGCCAGACTTGCGCGAGTGAAAGCTGACCTATGTTGTTGGAGATCGAGATGACCTGGCCCGAGTTCGCCTGGTTGAAGATACCATAGGCGCCTGAGTCGAATTTGATGTCGGCACCGCTCACCGAATAAGACTGCGAATTCGCGGTGAAGGTCCACGAATAGGGCGTGACCGTACTGGTCACGTCGATCGACGCCGATCCGGTCGCGTCAAAAATCGCGCCCTGGCCGTTCGTCACGGGCGGCGCGCCGGCAGGCGGATTGGACCAGTTGGATCCAAGATTATAGATGGACGTCGCAGTCGTGCTGCCGGTACCGCCCCAAGTGTAAAATTGCGCGCGCGCCGATCCCATCAGCAACAGGCTTGCGGCGGCCGCGGCGCAGAAGGCCAGCGCCGTCGAGCCTCGAAGCGCCCGGCCTCGAAACAACAAATAAAACACTTCAACGCCCCATTCCCCCGGCGCCCTGGGGCGCCGTCGGACGCAACGCTAGCACGGGGTGTTCCGCAATTTTGCGGTTGGCTTCTGAATTTTGCTGAACTGCTTCCGAAAGTGGAACTTTCCGCAGGGGGTGTTGTACCCGCGCAACGCTTGGTCGGCTGGTCCTCTCAACCAGAGCACGATTCGCCCGTTGAGGCGTTCCCTTGCTACAAATGAGTTCGGACGCTGCTCGCGCAACAAACGATGTCGTCCTGGCGAAGGCCAGGACCCATGACCACGGGGAGCAGTTTGGCGAAGACTTGTTGCCGTAAGACGACCAGCATCCTTGCTCGATAGATTCCGCGGTACGGGACCCAGCCCCCGTGCGCAATTGCGCACTAGGAGAGGACGACAGCGGTGGTGTGGCAACGGCTAGCCACCTCACCCGTAAACGAACGCCTTGTCATCGAGATCAGTCTTCGGAATCGCGTCCTTCTCGGTCCAGTAATCCTGGCTATGCTGCCACTCCGGCTTGTCGCCGCGCTTCGGCAGCAGGTCCATGTTGCGCATCATGTAGCCGGGGTTGAAGTTTTCCGGATCGATCCAGGGCAGGATCGGCATGTTGTGGTCTTCGGCACGCAGCTTGACCTCGACCTTGCTGGCGCCCTTCTCCTTCATGTGGCCGAGAAGCCGGCAGACGAAATCGGCGACGAGATCGACGCGCAGCGTCCAGCTGGCGCGGAAATAGCCGAATACCCAGACCATGTTCGGCACGCCCGTGAACATCATGCCGCGATAGGTGACGGTGTCGCCGAAGGCGAGCGGTTTGCCGTCGATCTCGAAGGCGATGTCGCCGAGCGCGGCGAGATTGAAACCGGTGGCGGTGACGATGACATCGGCTTCGAGCAGCTTGCCGGATTTGAGCTGGATGCCGTTCTCGACGAAGCACTCGATCTCGTCGGTGACGACCGAGGCCTTGCCGCCGGCGATGCCCTTGAACAGATCGGCATCCGGCACGAAAGCGATGCGCTGCCGCCATGGCCGATATGTCGGCGTGAAATGCGTCTCGACATCGTAGTCCGGACCGAGAATCGCACTGATCTGCCCGATCAGCTCCTTCTTCACCTCTTCGGGCTTGGCCACGCAGAGTTTTGTGAATGCATCCTGCTCGAACAGGATCTTCCGCCGCACGATCTCGTGGATCCACTCCTCATCCACCTGGAGCCTGCGCAACTCCTCCGCAATCTCGATCGCATTGCGCCCGATGCGGAAATAGGTCGGCGAGCGCTGGAGCATGGTGACGTGTGCGCATTTGTCGGCGATGTTGGGCAGCAGCGTCGCGGCCGTTGCACCCGAACCGATCACCACGACCCTCTTGGCCGTGAGATCGAGATCATCCGGCCAGGTCTGCGGGTGGACGACGCGGCCCTTGAATCGGTCCATGCCCTTCCATTCCGGCGTGTAGCCTTCGGAATGGCGATAATAGCCCTGGCACATCCAGAGGAAGTTTGCGGTAAAGGTCTTGGCCTCACCGGTGTCGGTGGTCACAGATTCGATGGTCCAGAGATTCCTCTCGCTCGACCAGCGTGCCGAATGGATCTTGTGCTTGTAGCGTATGTGCCTGCCGAGATCGTTCTCCTCGATCACGTCGTTCATGTAAGCGAGGATCTCCTCGGCAGTCGCGATCGGCGGCCCCACCCATGGCTTGAAGCGATAGCCGAAGGTGTGCAGATCGCTGTCGGAGCGGATGCCGGGATAGCGATGCGTGATCCAGGTGCCGCCGAAGCTGTCTTTCGTCTCCAGGACGACGAAGCTCGTGCCAGGAAGCTGCTTTGTCAGATGATACGCGCTGCCAATACCGGAGATGCCGGCGCCGACGATCAGGACATCGAAATGTTCAGTGGCTTGCTGCGTGGTGGGCTGCGTACGGACGGCGACATTCATTGTTGATTCTTTGCCTTTTGAGGTCGCCCTTGATCAGGCGACGCGTTTCCTCCGCGACGGGATCATGGTCGCCCACCGCGCTCCCGCTTCAAAATGACATAGATCAAATCGCAATCAAATCACAGCGCCGCACCCCAGCTCCGCGCTGTCTGCAGAATCCAGTCGCGGTAGAGCGTGAGCGGCGTGACACCGGTCATACCGCCGCAGCCCGCGCTGCCATTCGGCCCCGTCGACCAGCTGATGACTCCGACGACGACCGGACCGCTCAGCTTGTCCTCGAATGCGGGACCGCCGGAATCGCCAGTACAGGCGCCGATTCCGGCGCGAACGCCGTTGGTTACGGGGTCCACGAGCCTCATTTGCAAGGTACCGGGCTGGCCGGTCACGACAAGGCCAGCAACGCGCGTCACGCCACTGCTCTTGCCATCGCCAGGCACCGTGACACCGACACCAGCGATGGTGAAGCGACTGCCGATCACGATCGGAATTTGCGGCGCGTCCATCTGGGATGTCGATTTTCCTTTGAGCGGAATTTCGAGTTGCAGCAACGCCACATCGGCGGTCGCGCGATGCGACTGCATGGCCTGCATGTTGAAGCTTGGATGGATCGCGACCGCGCGCACGTTCTGCAATTGCGGCTTGCCGTCGGCGCCATAGTCGAGGATCTTGTATTCCGCTCCGGGCTGCACGCAGTGTGCGGCGGTGAGCACCAGCCTCGTTGCGATCAGACTGCCGGTGCAGAAATTGCCACGCGATCCGACGATCGTGACGATGGAGCGTGCGACGCCTTCGGACTGCGGCGTACCGCCGCCGACGATGGCCTGCGCCGGCACGGTGAAGAGCATCGCCGTCGCGGCGAGCAGGATGGACGTCTTGTTCATGGGCGAGTGTGGTAGCCGCTGGGGCGTCATTAGCCAAGAGACCCCTTAGAAGCGCCTT
>NZ_JBANBK010000161.1:0-8266 GCF_053572325.1 Bradyrhizobium sp. UFLA05-112
TGTCCGCGCCCACGATCTCCGAATCATGGTTGCCCATGGATTCAGAACTTCGCAAGAAACACAACTGTAATGCTAGATCTTCCTGATCTTGGCATTGATTCATCTGAATCCGATCGCGCCGTCCAATCAGCCGCGATCTTCAACAGACAGCGAATGACGGCACCATCTTGGCCGGTCTGCGCAAGTTCGTCCAAGATCAGCGACGCCGCTTGGCGCTTTGAGAGCGCTCCGCCCGTTGTCGCATCTTTGCCTTTCAGAAAACGCTTGATGAGATTGTCGGGGATTCTCGCGGGTCTTAGTAGGCGATCTGCGGCGATCCTCTTGACGTAAGCGAGCGTAGCAACGCTCTCCAGAGCCGCTTTGCGCCTCTGTGTCCGTAGACGAGCTCAAGCCGTTTTCAGTCATTAGTCGTGTGCTCCGGAAATAGTCCAGGCATCCATCGCGAGGATGTGTATAAGAGACAGATAGAGAAGTGCTTCAACCACCGCGCTCGCTTTGGGGGGGAGTTTGCTGAGGCGCGTTTCCTCCTCCGCCCATAGCAATATGCGTGTGCGCAGCCGATCTGGCTGCATCAGCGATTCCATGAAGTTGACTTGGTCAATGCAAGTCTCAAGAAAGAAACGCGTGAACGACGCAAGCGCTTCCTCACTGAGGTTGCCACGGCCGTCCAGGTCATTCCGCCGCGGAAGGTCGCATTGAGTAAGATGCTGCCGATACGCGCCGTCGCTTCGAGCAAGCCCGCGAGCCACTGACCAAGCAGCCCCGGTATCGAGCGCTTCCAACAGCATTGCGTGCGACATCAGCCGCGTCACTCGGCCATTGCCATCGAGAAAGGGGTGAATCCACAAAAGACGATGATGCGCGGCTGCGGCAGCTAAAATGGCGTCGGCCTTTCCAACACGGCTGTAAGCTTTCTCGAAATAAGCAAGAAAGCGTGGAACGGCGCCGGGGCTGACAGCGATATGACGTCCCACTTTGACGTCGCGAAGCCGTAGTTCGCCGGGCACAACACGAATTCGTTCTTTTGTGTCGGGCTCCTCGATCCATAACATCGCGTCGGGAAGGTGCTCGCAGAAGCGACGGTGGATATCCCGGATACCGTCTATGGTTACAACGCGACCGCGGAGGTGACCTTCGTCTATCCATCGTTGCACCGCGATGTGCGCCGTAGCCTCAAGCTGAAGATCGCGCTTTTTGGGATCGGCGCTATAGTCGTTTTTCAAGGCCCGTTCAATGTCGACCGGGTGTGTGTCGTGCCCCTCGATGAGGTTGCTGTAATAGCAGTTCATAGCTCGGACGAGATCGGCCAAGGACCCCAGGAGGCTTTGCGGTAAGCTCCTCTTGAAACCGGCCGACTTGCCGACTAACTCAACCGCCAAATCGGTCAGCTGGCTCCGATGGCGGGAGTCCTCTCTGATGAGAAGCGGTTCCATTGAGAAAACCGCGTCGCCGCGATCAGTAGCCGCAGGAATGTCCTCTTTTTTGTCCTCTGAAGCTTTTGTCATAAAGGCAATTATATCATATAGATAAATAGATTTCATCTACGGAATTGAGTCGACTTAAGTCCTCAAGAATGACCGGACTCTCGATGGTTGAGTTTTTTCGATCTTCGCCAATACATTGAAATTGTTCTCAAAATGTTCTTTGGGTCCATCCTCGAACCCAAATAGTGAGTCGAAACAATCGGTCCATGTCTGACGAACAACTTCGTCCGCCGGCAAGCTGGGATAAATTCGAAGAGATCTGCGCCGATCTCTTTTCGCGCGTTTGGAAGACCCAGAACTCGTCCGTTACGGGCGAAGCGGCCAGAGGCAAAAGGGCTTCGACATATACGGACAGCAAAATGGCGCCGACTCCGGCGTTCAATGCAAAGGAAAACGCATTTGGCCGCCGACCAAGCTGACGATTGCGGAACTTAATGCCGAGATCAGGAAGCCAAGAAATTCCGCTCCGCCCTCAAGACCTACATTATTGCGACCACCGCGGATAACGAAGTCGCTGTCACGGACCACGTCAATGCGATTTCCGAGAGACATGCCGCAGAAGGGCTTTTTTTCGCGTAACTGTTTTTGGCTGGCGTGAACTCACGCGCCGTATTGATGATTTTCCTGAATTAAAAGAAAAGCAACTCCGTGCTCGATGACGGCAACAAGCTGCGCGTGCTGCCGATTGTCGGCCGCGGCTCGGTGCAGAGCGTCGCCGACATCCGTTCGACATGGGCTGCTCCAGGACGACCACCGGTGAGAGTCCCCGTTCTACTTCTTGTCCGACCTCGCCTGCGCCCGCGAGCCGTTGTTCTGCACTTCCCAAGCCTGGAATTGCTTGAACAGCGCTTCCTTGTCGGTGTCGGACACCTTTGCCGCCGTCGGGTAAACAGTGTCGACATCTACGGAAAAGGAAAACGGTGCTGACTCCGGCGTACAGAGCAAGGCAAAGCGCGACTGTCCGCCGACCAAACCCACGATCGCTGAAATCGGGAAGGCCAAGAAATTCGATCCAATCTCAAGGGCTATATCATCGCGACAACGGCCGACAATGACGTCTACCTAACAGACCATGTCAACGCCGTTTCCGCCAAGCATGCGCAGAGGGACTATTCCGCGTAACACCTCACATATTGCCCGCCAACGCGGTCCTCTCCATCGTGGGAAAAGTTAGAGCCGCAACTGCGTTCGCATCGTGCGGTTTTGCGCGGAGCATGCAGTATTTGTGCGCTGAACTAGTTTTGGCGCCCGAAAGCATCTACAGATCGAATGATCACATGCGTAGCTGCGCGCTCCTTGATCTCTATGCACAAGGTTTCCCGAGTGCTCTGGTTGCGACTCCCTGGAGTTCTTGACCGTCATCTGTTATCGCGTCGCGAAAGGCAACGAATCGTTTGACGTGCCTAGGAAGATGAATTTGACCGATCCCACAAACAGCTCTGAGTTGCCGCCCGTCTTGCATAAGCCGGCAAGTCGTTTGCCGTGGGTTGTTGGACTCCTCGCCGTTATTTTCGGGCTGTGCGCGGGAGGAGTCTATTTCGGGGTCGGTATAGACAAGCTTCTCGGCTCGTCAGTCGCGCCGGAAAACCTGCCAATTCAAGGCTTGTCACCCGAGGACAAGGCGGTTCTTTCAGAGATTAGATCGGGGCAACAGGAGATAAGCGAAGAGATCGCCGAGCTCAAGCGTAACATCAGTGCGCAGCAAGAGGGTCTAAAACAGATATCGGATCAAATCGCTGCACTGACCTCGAACATCCAGTCTTTGCAGAATCCGCCCGTCGTTACGCCTCCATCGCCAGCACCTAATCTACCGCCAGCCCGTACTGTTTCGAAGCCGGCCGCGAGAGCCATTCAGCCTTCTAGACCGGAAGGGCCAGTTTCAATCGGGGGCGCTCCGCTGATTTCCGAGCCGGGCACCCAGCCTCATTGATCAGATCGTTATTCCTGAGCCGTAGCTGATGCGCGACGTGGTCATGTTTGTATCATCGCCTCCGGAGGTCCGATGTTTGCCAATCATATTCGTATCGGCGCTGTCGCGCTCCTGGCCTCCGGAATTCTGTTCGCAGTCTACCCGGCAGTTCGCCCGTTCTCGGACGAAAGATCGCTGCTAGGTGCCGCTGCCTTCGGGTCTGAGGCATGGCTGGCGTCGCACATGATTGCCATTGTGGCGTTCGCGCTGCTCCCACTTGGGCTGCTCGGAATGCAACGCTCTTTACTGGGGACACAGTCCGAGCGCCTGTTCTTTGTCGCCGTTGTCCTGATCGTGATTGGCACAGGCTTTACACTGCCATTCTACGGGGCCGAAACCTATAGTCTTCACGCGCTGGGGCAGGAAGCTTTGCGGAGGCACTCCGATTCACTGCTCAGTCTGGTCGAGATCGTCCGCTCCGGCCCTAGCCTTATCATGTTCCTCGCCGGTCTGCTTCTTCTTGCCGCCTCCGCAATCGCGGCTGCCACGGCGCTTTGGCGTTCCTGTCGCTATCCGAAGGCAAGTGGCGTTCCCTTCGCCATCGGGATGTCGCTGTACATTCCGCAATTCTTCGGCGCGCAGCCCCTACGCATTGCACATGGATCACTGGTGGCCATCGGTTGCGTGTGGATGGCGGTATGTCTTTGGCGGCAAGACCAGTTTGGTGCGGAGCGACAGGAAGTCTCCGCTTGTGACTTGTGAGAAATGAGGCGGGAAAAAGCTTCGTAAAATATTCATGTCTAAACTGATGTCCGAACTGCTGGTCGGCAGCAGAGAAGGATGCGTGCGGTGAAATCCATCGCAGAAGGCCGACGAAATGCATAATTTAAGCATGATTGCGCCCATCACATGCGATTCACCGTCAGCATGTTTAGCCTAGCATGAGCTTGGAAGGACAGGAGTGCCGCTTCGCGTTGAGAGCCGATGTAAGCCAGAGCTGAGCCGGCACCCTTCCAAAAGTCCCAGTCCGAAATTGAACACCGAACATCTGTTTGGAAAACCAGTGCAAATTTTCCGCTAGAGCGGCTGCGGGTCCGCATCGCGCTCCAAGCTTCGCGGGAGCGGTGAAATGAGTAATTTCAACCAGGAAAGCATTCTGAACGTCCATCACTGGACTGACAATCTCTTCAGCTTCACCAGCACACGGAATCCGTCGTTTCGCTTCTGCAGCGGTGAATTCACCATGATCGGGCTCGAGGTTGATGAAAAACCTCTGCTGCGGGCCTACGGCATCGCCAGCGCTCATTACGAAGACCGGCTGGAATTCGTCGCGATCAAGGTGCTGGACAATCCCTTAACCTCGCGTCTGCAGCAGCTTAAGCAGGGTGACCAGATCATTGTTAGCCGCAAGACGACTGGCTCGCTAGTCATTGATAATCTTAAGGACGGGCGCAATCTCTATCTGATTGGGACTGGCGCCGGTCTTGCGCCGCTTCTGAGTGTCATCAAGGATCCGCAAACCTATCTGCGATTCGAGAACGTGGTGCTGCTTCATGGCTGCCGCCGCGTCGCCGAGCTCGCCTTTGGCGAGATGATCACGGAAACGCTGCCAAGCGACGGGCTGGTCGGCGACTTCGTTCGCTATCAACTGATCTATTATCCGACCGTGACGCGCGACCGCTTCCATAACCGCGGTCGGATCACCGACCTGATCGCGTCAGGCAAGCTGTTTGCGGAAATCGAGCTGCCGAAACTCGAGCCGCAGCATGACCGCGCCATGATCTGTGGCAGCCCCGCCCTGGTCCACGACGCCCGAGAGCTCTTGATAACGAAGGGCTTTGTCGAAGGCTCTCCACAAGAGCCCTCACATTTTGTGTTTGAAAGGGCGTTTGTCGATCCCTTATTTTGAGCTGAGTGGCAAGCGACCATGGCTGATCCGAACCCGATACAACGCGAACCCGATACAACGCGACCAGGGACCTTACCGGTGCTACCGTCAATAAAATTGTCGGTCTCTCGACTGGACATAGTTGCAATCATGGCAGCTCCCGACTTATGGTAGACCAAATGGCAGGCTGTGGGGAAAAGCTATGAGAGCTATCTGGCTCGCGTGGCTCGTGGTCATTATGTCGGTGTCGCAGGCTCGGTCCTGGGGACAGGAAGGCCATGCAATCGTCTCTGAGATCGCGCAGCGGCGGCTCGATCCCGCCACGCTCGACAAAATCGCGCCCCTGCTTGCCTTGGAAGCCCCTACTCTTGATCATCCCAACGCAACGCTCGCTTCCATCGCCAGTTGGGCTGACGACTACCGTGCCGACCATAAGGATACGGCAGGATGGCATTTCGTGGACATACCGGATGATCGAACAACTTTCGATCCGGATGCTGATTGCAAAAACGGCAACTGTGTCATCGCGGCGATTGCGCGCTTCCGAACTGTCCTTGCTGATTGCTCGAAACCTGCACCCGAACGGCTCCAGGCTTTGAAGTTCATTGTTCACTTCGTTGGCGACGTTCACCAGCCTCTTCATGCATCGGATCGGTGGGATGCCTACACAGGAAAAGACGATCAAGGCGGCAATCTTGTCCCGGTGACATTCTTCGGACAGACCACGAACCTGCATGCGCTTTGGGATACCGGTCTGATTATGCGCACCGTTTACAATTGGGGCGCCTATGTCGTTCGGCTTGAAACGACCTGGTTTCCGGGGCGTGACTTGGCCGAGTTGAAGGGGGGCTCGCCGGCCGATTGGGCGGTCGATGCGCATAGGCTTGCACACGAAGTTGCTTATGACATTCCTGACGACGGGGTTTTAGGCGTTCAGTATTTTTCCAAAGCATCGCCGATCGTTGACCGCCAACTCGCCCTTGCCGGGATACGGCTTGCGCAGCTGCTCAAGGAGACGCTGTCCTCGGCAGCCTGCGAGTAACAGAGTATCGGGTTATCGCTATGAAGGCGCTCACGCTATTGGCCGTCGATTCCGCTCGCGGGTGCATCTGCAGCCCCGGGAAACACCACATCCTGCTCGACAAATGGCATCTGCTACTGCACGCACGACTATCTAAACGATGCGATCAGACAGCGCGTTAGCGAGATACGGAACTTGATCAGCGGGCAACGGACACAAGGTAAGGCGATTGGCTATCTCAGCGTTCCGATTAGCGGGATTGCGGGCGGAGTTTCGGCAATCAATGCGCTCGTAGCACAAGAGGCCAAGGAACGCATCGAGCAGCAGTGGGGGCCGCGCGACGTATGGATCCTCAACCCGGCCGCACCACAGTTTTCGCTCCCTATGGACGCCAACGGCGCTGACTACATGTGGATGTGGACCCAGATTCTCGAAGGCGAGGAACCTGAAGGTCTTGGCGCGTTCGACTTTGTGTATTTTGCCGGGCCATCTGACTTTGCGCGTCACTTCGGTCTTGATGGTCACGCCGATCTCGAGAAACTCGACACAGCCTACGACAATCTCGTCAAGACAAAACCTGACCTCGCGGCAAAGGTCGATAAGCATTCCTTTCGCAACTACTACGGGTTACGTGGCTCCGTCAGCTTCAGCTACGGATCGCACGACGAGTGGAACATCGTCAAAATCATCAATGCGAAACGGCGCGCATCTGACAGCACGGCCGGTTTTGCAAAGCAGATGGGTGTGTTCTTTGACGGGAAGCCTATAGCGCCGGGCCTTTTTGAGCTTCCGGTTACCGATGGAAACGCCAGAGCCTGCAATACGAATTGAGATAAGCTGTTTCAGGGAGGGCGCGGAATCGGATACCCTGCAAAGCCGGTTTGCATCCGGGGACAGGTCTGATCGCCGCCGCAAAAGATCGTCACATCCTCTACGGCTCTAGGCGTCGTCTTTACAACGCAATCAGGTTGCTCGACAAGGAGAGGCCCTCAGCAGCGCCGCGTGTGCGCGCTGAGAGGCCGGATTGCTATCGTTTCGAACGAGAATCGGACACCGTCGATCGGTTCACCGCCGGCCTACCGACGAGCCTAACCAACTCGGAGATTTTCAGCGGAAAGTTTCCCGGAGCGACCGGTCTTCGGCTCGTAGCTAATTCGGGAGCCCTCCGCCAGGCCGGTGTGGCCCGCCTTTTCAACGGCACTAATGTGCACGAAGATGTCGGGACCTCCGTCGTCTGGTTGGATAAAGCCGTATCCTTTGGTCGGGTTGAACCACTTCACAGTACCAAGTGCCAATGCAGTCTCTCCAAGTTGAAGCCAGTCAATTTAGCCGAGGGCGAAGGCGGACTTCAAGTGTAACGAGCGGCACGAAGCTTTCTCGTTCCAACACGCCGCTATCATAGAGAGGCATCCATACTGTTCGCGCACGTTGGCGCAAATCGATCAGTACATCGGAATGATCGAGCTACGTTAACAGGACGTTCGTGCACGCGAACTACTTCGAGCGCGCCAGAGATGGCCGGCGCGACGTCATGCCGACTTTCATTTGCGTCGTGCATATCGGGAGGGGCTTGACCTCAGCTGAGAAGCCACCCGGTCGATGCTTTACCCAACGAGCTAAATGTGTTGCACACGACCAACTCACCTCAGGCCGACGAGTTTAAGAACCTGCTGACATTCAGTGCCTCAGCCGCGGTTTTGGCTAGGTGGTCCGAGGCCAGTGTTAAGGCCAGCTAATGATCGTAAACGCAACTATCGGATCAGGTGGCTAAGTATCCCACTTTTCTGCCACGAGCCCCTTGCTCCCGTAAAAAACCTGTCCTATCTCCATCTCGCCTGCGTAGCACTCGCGGGCATCGATTGCTAACAACCCAAAATCTCCATCTAATGCAAATGCTTAGGAGGACTGCATGAAATTCCGTCCGCTTCACGACCGCGTCGTGGTCAAGCGCATCGACGCAGAAG
>NZ_JBANBK010000162.1:0-7965 GCF_053572325.1 Bradyrhizobium sp. UFLA05-112
CCAGCGGCCCCACCGCCGCCCAAGCAAGAGACGACGGCCGCCTCAACCATATCCTCGTTCTTCAGCCGAAACAAAAACTGAAGTTGAGTCAGTCCGTTATCGCGAAACTCTGAGGCAAATTCGCAAGGCCTTCGCCTTACCTGTTGCCCGCATCCGCCTTCCCGACCATATTGCCCCCATGAAGAAGAAACCGTTCCGCCTCACGCCCTACCAGGTGCAGTTCCTGCTCGTGGTTGGCTTCGTCACCGTCGGCTATGCGCTCTACCTGCGCTATCTCGCCGTCGAGTTCTCGCAAGTCTCGCTCGCCTGCGACGCCGGCCTGCAGACCGTGATCTGCAAGGCGCGCGCGACCGCGACAGTGCTGTTCAAGAACTCGGTATTCGGCATCGTCGCGCTGGTGATCGCGACGCTGAACCTGATGCGGCCCTCGATCGTGCTGTTGACGCTGGGCGTGGTCGCCGCAGGTCTCGGCATCGTGCTCTACAACATCGTGCTGTCGGGGATCGCGATCGGGCTGCTTATTCTGGGCTTTGCGCGGCCCGCGCCCGCCACAGCGTAAGCGCGAACAACAGATACATCGCGCAGGTCCATAGCGACTGCCAATTGTCGCGGCCCTCGTTGATCAGCACATAGGCCGCCGACAGCGCCAAGAGGCCGGCAAAGATCGATTCCGCGAGCGGACGCACGCCGGTCTGGGGGCGGTTCAGCATCAGAAGTGCAAACGGCACCACCGCCATGGTCAGCGAGGCGAACGGAAAATCGCGGTAGCGGGGATCGAACACGAAACCGAGCGCGGTCTCGCCCGCGATCACGGCGGTCACCGCAAGCGTTAGCCCAAGCGCCGCGGTTAGTTTTGACCATTTCCGCGCCTCGCGCGGACCCAGGATATCGAGGAACGTCGGCAGTCCCCGCCCCGACACTAGCGCTTGCGCGCAGAAGATCGGCGACAGCACGCCGGCGGCAAGGAGCGCGCCCCATTGCAGCCAGCCGCCCCAGCCGTAGCTCTCATAGTACATCTTGTCGAAAGCGATCCCGAACAGCATGCCGGCTGATGTCGCCGAGATGCCGACGCCGAGCCACGCCGAGAACCGCGGCGTCCAGGGTCGCCGACGCAAGGTCAGGCCCGCGACTGCGAACACCAGCACGCTGACGGCCATGCCGGCGCCCATGTACCATTTCCAGTATGGGAAATTGCTGATCGGCTCGCCCGGCGGGTATTTGAGCTGACGGCGGACGGAATCGATGAAGCCCCAATAGCCACCGACGGTGCCTTCGATCTGGCGCTTCCAGGGCTGGTCATAGGCCTCGATCAGGTTGACCCGAAAGCCCTGCGCCTTGGCGAGGGTCAGGATCTCCGACACCACGCGCGCCTGGTTGGTGCGCGAGGGGAGCGCGCCTTCGCGCATGCGCCCTTCGCTCGGCCAGCCCGTTTCGCCGATAAGGATCTCCTTGCCCGGAAAGGCAACCGCCATGCGCTGGCGGATCTGCTCGACATGGCCGGCCGCGAACTTGGCACGGATCGGAAAATCCTCCCAGTAGGGAAGGATGTGGATGGTGACGAAGTCGACGGCGTCGTAGACCTCGCGATTCTTCAGCCAATATTCCCAAACGTCGGCATAGGTCACGGGAACGGTAACCTGAGCCTTCACCGAACGGATGATCGCCACGAGATCGGCCGTGGTCATCTCGCCGCGCAGCAGCACCTCGTTGCCAACCACGAGCGAGGTGATGGTGTCGGGGAATTCCTTGCTCAAGCGGACTGCGGTCGCGACCTGAGAGAAGTTCTTGGAGCGGTTGCTGCCGAGCCAGATGCCCTGAATCACCTTCAGCCCACCGACCTTGGTGGCGACCGCCGGCACCTGATCGAGCCCATTCTCGATCGAATAGGTGCGAACGCAGTCGGTGATCTCCTTGAGCTGTCGCAGATCCTGCTCGAGTTGGTCGGCCCCGATATGCGTCGAGGGGTCGAGCGGCGTCTGATCACCGCGGAACGGCGCGTAGGAGACGCATTGCAGCTTGGAACTGGGATCGATGGGCGCGCGCGCCAGCGTGATCGGCGTGGCCAGCCACCACCACACGGCAGCAATCGCACCCAACGATAAGAGCAAGAGCGCCAGTGGCGTACGAAGAGTAATCGGTTCCGTCCTCCGCGAAGGGCCCGTCGATTACCTGCTTGCAGGCCGTCTGCCAAGGGGCCAATACCGACAATGCGGCAATTGCACCTGCCATCCCGTCCCATTCGCCTGCGGCTCTTCGACCGGCGCATAGCATGGTGACTTTGCTGGACAAAGCTTGAAATACCAGTCATGGGATTCAACGGGACTTTTCCGCCGCATTGGAGACCCATTTGGACGGCATCACACCGCGCGTCCGTGGAGGTCTCGCGCGGGCGGCCAGAGAGATCGGGGAATTTATGCGGCGACGGGTGCTTGAGTTAACGAATGCGGTCCTGCGGCATGTTGCCGTCCCCTCCCTCATCGTTCTGCTCGGCCTTTCAAGCTCGCTTGCCCAGAGCGGCTCTCCCCAGGACCAGGGCAAGGCGGCCGCCACGACACCAGCTGACGCCGCCAAGGACGCCAACCAGAACCAGCGCCGCACCGACGAGTTCGCCGAGGCTGCCCAAGCCATCAACGGCCCGGCCGGAAACCCCGAATGCGTCTGGCTCGGCCGCCGCGTGGTGCGGCTGATGTGGCGTGATGATCTCGATACCGCCTTCCGCCATCTCGATCTCTACGACCGCTTCGGCTGCCCCGGCGGCCACATTCAGGCGGCGTTCCGCTGCCTGACCCGCTTTGGCGGCCAGATCGATCCCAAGGTCGCCGAGACCCTGGACAGCCGCGTGCACGCCTGCTGGATCAATCCGGCGGCGCAGCCCCAGCAGGCGGCTGCCGCGGCGTCCCAACCGCCCGCGCCGACGACCGGCACTTCGCCGCAGCCGACTGCAAGCCCTGCGCCTGCCGCGAGCCCCTCGCCCGCCGCCCCCCAAAAATAGCCGCGATCACTTCACCCGCCGTTCAGGAACGATGGGCGATACCGGCGATTGGCACTGCTCGTGCTTTTCAGATCGTCGGTGCCCTCAAAAGGCCATGCCGCTAAACGACACGGCGTCATGACAGTTGTGAAAAGGCGTGGCAGAGGTATGTTCCGTTTGCCGCGGACTCGGTCGGATCTCGGGGTCGGATCCGCTTCCCTGCCATCTCAGCCCCAATTGGTTTAGCCGCGATGCGTGCCATCGTTGCCGTTCTGTTGCTCGTGTCCGCACTTCACGCCGGCCTGTGGGGAGTCCTGCGCGACAAGGAGCCCGCGCCGGACTTCAAGGGTCTGTTGCCGAGCGTGTCCTATGCGCCGTTCGAGGGATCGGCCCACCCCGACATCGATAACATTCCGACCATCGAGAAAATCCGCGCCGACCTGAAGACGCTGTCGACAATGACGCGCGCCATCCGCCTGTATTCGTCCACTGGCGGCGTGGAGCTGGTGCCGCCGATCGCCGCGGAGTTCGGCCTCAAGGTCATGGTCGGCGCCTGGATCGACAAGAACGACGAGCGCAACCAGCGCGAGATCGAGGCCGCCATCAACCTCGCCCGGAAGAACAGCAACGTGATCGGCGTCGTCGTCGGCAACGAGGTGATCTATCGCGGCGAGCAGAAGGTCGAAGACTTGATCGACATGATCAAGAAGGTCAGGAGCGCGGTTCGCGTGCCCGTCACGACCGGTGAGATCTGGAACATCTGGCGCGACAATCCGGACCTCGCCTCCAATGTCGACTTCATCGCCGCCCACGTGCTGCCCTACTGGGAGAATTTCCGCTCGGATCAGGCGGTCGACCAGGCCGTCGACCGCTACAACCTGCTGCGCAATCTGTTCCCCGGCAAGCGCATCGTGATCGCCGAATTCGGCTGGCCGAGCGCGGGCTACAATCTGCGCAACGCTGACCCCGGTCCGTTCCAGCAAGCGCTGACCCTGCGCAACTTCGTCAGCCGCGCCGAAGCCATCGGCATGGAATACAACATCGTCGAGGCGATCGATCAGCCTTGGAAGTTCTTCGAAGGCGGTGTCGGTCCTTACTGGGGCATCCTCAACGCCAGCCGCGAGCCGAAATTCTCGTGGACCGGCCCGGTCGAGAACCCCGACTACTGGAAGCTGATGACGATCGCGCTGCTCGTCGGCATCCTTCTCTCGCTACCGATTCTGCGGCTGGAGCAGCCCACCGCCAGGCAGGCGTTCCTGCTGTCGGCGACTGCGAATGGCGTCGGCGCCTGGGTCGCGACCGTGTTCGCTTATTGGGCCGGCCACTATTTCCTGTTCGGCTCGGCCTTCGCGCTGACGCTCGGCATGATCCTTCTTGTTCCTCTTGTGCTCATTGCGATGGCGCGGATCGAGGAGATCGCCGCGGTCGCCTTCGGCCGGCCGCCGCGCCGGCTGCTCGCCAAGGGCAAGCCGGTCGAAGGCGTCCCCGAGAACTATTTCCCGAAGGTCTCGATCCACATTCCCGCCTATTACGAGCCGGTCGACATGCTCAAGCAGACGCTTGATGCGCTGGCGCGGCTGAACTACCCGAACTACGAGTGCGTGGTCATCATCAACAACACGCCCGACCCCGCCTTCTGGCAGCCGATCCAGGATCACTGCCGCGCGCTCGGCGAGCGCTTCAAGTTCATCAACGCCGAGAAAGTGCAGGGCTTCAAGGCCGGTGCGCTGCGCATCGCCATGGACCGCACCGCGGCGGATGCGGAGATCATCGGCATCCTCGATGCCGACTATGTCGTCGATCCGGACTGGCTGAAGGATCTGGTGCCGGCCTTTGCCGATCCGCGTGTTGGCCTCGTGCAGGCGCCGCAGGATCACCGCGACGAAGACCTGTCGATCATGCACTACATCATGAACGGCGAATACGCCGGCTTCTTCGACATCGGCATGGTCCAGCGCAACGAGTTCAACGCCGTCATCGTGCACGGCACGATGTGCCTGATCCGCCGCGCCGCGATGGACATGGCCGGCGGCTGGTCGAGCGACACGATCTGCGAGGACAGCGATCTCGGCCTTGCGATCCAGGAGCTCGGCTGGACCACGCACTACACCCGGCACCGCTACGGCCAAGGCCTTCTGCCCGACACCTACGAGGCGTTCAAGAAGCAGCGCCACCGCTGGGCCTATGGCGGCTTGCAGATCGTGAAGAAACACTGGCGGCGCTTCATGCCCGGCGCGAGCCGACTGACGCAGGACCAGAAGCGCGAATACGGCCTCGGCTGGCTGAACTGGCTGGGAGCTGAAAGCCTTGGCGTCGTCGTCGCCCTCCTCAACCTCGTCTGGGTGCCGATCGTCGCCTTCGCCGACATCGCAATCCCCGACAAGATTCTGACGCTGCCGATCATCGCCGCCTTCGTGGTCTCGCTCGCGCACTTCCTGTCGATGTACCGTCTGCGTGTCGCGGTGAGGCCCGGCCAGATGCTGGGCGCCATGATCGCCGCCATGAGCGTGCAGTGGACGGTGTCGCGCGCGGTCGCGCAAGGGTTGATCACCGAGCACATCGCTTTCGCCCGCACCTCCAAGGGCGGCCTATCGCGAATGTCGATCGAGTTCCAGGCGTTCTGGGAAGCCGTGATCGGCGCGCTGCTGCTGATCGGCGCCGGCGTGCTGGTCGCCTCCAACAGCTTCCGACAGATCACCGAGATCTACATCTTCGCTGGCGTCCTGGTGCTCCAGAGCCTGCCGTTCCTGGCGGCGGTCGCGATCGCCATCCTGGAGCTCAGCCGCATCAACTCGTTCCAGTTCTGGCGCGACAGCGCCGTGCGCGCCGCCGAGCTGATCGGCCTGCGCCCTGTCGCGCTGCCGAGCCCCGCCGGTTCCTCGCAGCCGGTCGCAAGCGAGGTCCGCCGCGAGGCCAACTGAGCGCGGCCCGCGGCCGACTGAAGCGCGCCGGTCGAGGCTCCGCGGTGGACGGCCTCGTTTCTTCGGCGGGGATGACACGCAGCCGGCAAGTTGAAAATTCCGCTCTAACTGGCGGAAACACTGCGCGAATCCCTGCCCCTGCCGCGATCTGCGGCAACCGCGCACGCTATTGACCTCAGCGGCCGCTCACCCTACACAGCGCGGGCCGAAAGCATGATCCGGAAATTGCCTTACCGGTTTTCCCCGCGACAAGCGTTAAGTTGCGGCAAGACATGCTTCTCGAATGTCCGAAGGCGATGGCGACCGATCCGCGAAGCCATCAAGCGGCCATGGGAGCGCGTAGCTCAGCCGGTAGAGCACGTGACTTTTAATCACGGGGTCCTGGGTTCGAGCCCCAGCGCGCTCACCAAGCTAAATCAAAGACTTAAAGCCAATTTTGACACACCAAATCACAGCGCGATTTTGCGCCATGCACACACTATGCACACATCGCGAGGCCGGCCATGACGGTTCTTGCGATTGTCGGAGGCGCGTTGCTTGTGTTGCTTGCCCTGGCGGCGGCACTCGTCGCGATCGTCGCGAAACAGCTTCGGAGGTCCCGGAGGTGTCGACTGAGACCATAATTGACGAGTTGGCCGCGGATCAGACTCCGGTTGTGGGGTCGGCGTCTATGGCTTCAAGCTGTTCACAGACCTGCCAGTGGCGGGATCGCCCGTGCACGCATCTGCACCGGACAGCACAAATCACAATTGTACCGTTTTGGTGCGCATTTCGTCGGGCGTCCTTACGCTAAATTCATCAGCCGCGTTGCAGATTTGGGCCTACGCAGGCGTTGTGCTTGTGTTACGAGTCCCTAGATCCCCGATCGCAGGCAGATTGATGGCGAAGAGCAACAAACGGCAGCCGATCCCCAGCCGCCGCCAGGGCGTTCCGCCACTTCCCCCGAGCCCGCCCGCTGGGGCCTCGCAAATTGTACTTGGTTACAATCCCCAAGGCCCCAAGGAACCGATCGATATCGTCTCGACCAAGGAGGCATGGAGCGAGTTTACCCTTGCCGACGGCACTGTGTTGCGCGCCAAAGCTGTTGTGCTGGACGTGCGTAAGATGGTCGACCAATATAATCAGGATGGAGAGCCGATCTACGAGATGCAGTTGACGATGGTCAATCAAGCTCGGGTTCCGGAAGACCTGAAAAAGAAGAGCTGAGGGATGAGCGCAAGAACAGCTGAGCGGGAGGTCGCGGCACATGCGGTGAGGGTCGTTCCCGTTACCACAAGCGTTCCCGCGTTTGGCGGAACACACTTTCTGACGTCTTTCAACGCAGGCGGATACATAAGCCAGCCGCAGCATGGAACGATGACCGGTAACGTCACCATCTCGAACGTCACGTTAGGTTTCTCGTTTGCTATCCATACCGCTGGCGGCAGTGTGTACGATTCGGATTTTGTTGCAGACATTTTGGCGGCAGATGCCGCCGAGCCCGAAGCGAGCTTCGACAACGTCGTAGACATGCTGGAATGGCTAAATCGCGATTAGTCCATGCCGGAGAAGCCAAAGCGGAACCACGCAAAGTGGCAGCTCGCATCTGGTTTCAAAGATTCCTGGGCTCGATTCAAGACAGACGGCATCAGCGAGGCGATGACGGAATTTGATCGCCGCAAACGATCAATTCCTCCGACTGCCCTGCCTGCAAAGATGAAGGACCACAAGCTAGACGGTCCCTTCAAGGGCTTTATGGAGTGTCATCTCGCGGGCGACGTCCTTCTGATCTATAAGCCGCTTCCCGGCGGCGCCATTAAACTACTTCGCGTCTGCACTCACGCAGATCTCAAGGGCCCCAAAGCGAAGGTGCTGGCAAAGCAGTTGAGGAACGAGGAGTAATAGCTGCCGCGGCAGCTACGACGGGCAGTAGACCGGTCGCTCCTTCAGCCACCACGGATCGATAATTTGCGAGGTGCCCGCGCTGCCGCTTTGATCGTGGCATGCGTAGACCTGCTGTAACCCTCCGGTGCAGGCCGCGGGTTAGCTGCGTTTGGCGCGCTTGCCTGCCCATTTTTTGGCGAGGGCCTCAAC
>NZ_JBANBK010000163.1:0-7303 GCF_053572325.1 Bradyrhizobium sp. UFLA05-112
GATGCCTTCACCCCCGAGGAATGCGCCAACTACCTCAAAAATTCAGGCTATCGAACTTAATGCCATCACGCTTTAGGCGCGATTCCGTAGGGTGGCAAAGCGAAGCGTGCCCACCATCCAGCAACATTCGCGGAAAGATGGTGGGCACGGCGCGCGAAGAGCGCGCCTTTGCCCACCCTACATGAGCGTACTTACTGCACCCCGAGCTGCCCCGCCTCCCAGCCCAGCATCGCCTGCTTGCGGGTGACGCCCCAGTGATAGCCGGTGAGCTTGCCGTCCTTGCCGAGCGCGCGATGGCAGGGCACGACGAAGGAGACGGGATTCTTCCCAACCGCGGCGCCGACGGCGCGTGAGGCCTTCGGGCTGTTGATCTTGCAGGCGATGTCCGAATAGGACACCGCGCGTCCCATTGGTATCTTCAACAGCGTCTCCCACACCCGCACCTCGAAATCGGTGCCGATCATGACCACGCGCAGCGGCTGGTCCGGCCGCCACAGCTTGGTGTCGAAGATGCGCTGGGCGAGCGGTGCGGTGCCCTCATGGTCCTCGACGTAAGTTGCGTTCGGCCAGCGCCGCGTCATGTCGGCGAATGCGGCCTGCTCCTCGCCGGGGTCGGCGAAGGCAAGCCCCGCCAGTCCGCGATTGGTCGCGATCACGATCGCAGTGCCGAAGGGACAGGGATGGAAACCGTAGCGCAGGGTCAGGCCCGCGCCGCCATTCTTCCATTCGCCCGGTGACATTGCTTCGTGAGTGACGAAGAGATCGTGCAGCCGTCCCGGGCCCGAGAGACCCGAGTCGAGCGCGGCATCGAGAACGCTCGCGGAATCGCGCAGCAGGTGCTTGGCATGGTCGAGCGTCAGCGCCTGCATGAAGGCCTTTGGCGTGATCGACGCCCAGCGGCGGAACAGATGGTGCAACTCATCCGGGGTGACGCCCGCCGCATCCGCCATCGCCTCGATGGTCGGCTGCGCGCGCCAGTTCTCCGAGATGAAGGCGATCGCGCGGCGCACGGAATCATAGTCCCGCAGCGCGGCGTTCTGGTGGCCCGGCCTGGCCAGGCGCTGGTCATGTATGGCGAGTGTCATCATGACCTCAAATGTAGGAGCAGCAGGGGCTCCAAACCACCCGATTTCTGACAGGGTTCAAGCGATCGGATTGTAGATCGGGCCGCGCCTGGCGGCGTTCAGGGCGTCGATTAAGGCTTTGGCAAAGCTTGCCTTTTCCTCCGGTCCCAAAAAGCTCGCGATCGACACGCTGCGGCCGCGCGACACCAGATAGAGCCGTTCGAGGCCATACTCCTCGTCCGCCTCCTGCTCGAGCCGGACCCAGAGCGGATTGAACACCCATTCGGCGACATGGCCGCGATGGCTGACGCGCCGCACGCGCAATTCGGAAACCGTGACCACGATCTCCTCGCTCGCCCGCGCGGTGCGGAAATTGACCTTGAAGGCCCACCAGATCACCAGCACGTCGAGGCCGAAAAAGCCTAACACCGGCCAGGCGCCCATCATCAGGAAAACGATCCCGGTCACAAAGCTGACGACGCTGAGGAACAGCATCACGGCGAGGAAGCCGGTGCGGTTCAGCGAGCGATGCGGCGTCAGCAGCGCAGAGAAGATCTGCACCTCGCTCTCGCGCTCAATTCCGTTGCCTGTGCTCATGGCCTGTCAGTATATCCCGGTCATGGCAAAAATCACCCGCAAGACGGCCGTCCGCAAATCCTCCGTGTCGAAGAAGAAGGCAAAGGCGAAAGCCGCCAAGCCCGCGCGGGCCGCAAAGAAATCGCTCAAGGCAGTAAAGCCCAAGGCCACAAAACCCTGGACGCCGGCCGAGATCCACGAGGTCTTTTCCCGCTTCCGCAAGGCCAACCCGGAGCCGAAGGGGGAACTCGAGCATCTCAATCCCTTCACGCTGCTCGTTGCTGTCGTGCTGTCGGCCCAGGCCACCGACGCCGGTGTCAACAAGGCAACGCGTGAATTGTTTCAGGTCGCCGACACCCCGCAAAAGATGCTCGATCTCGGCGAGGAGAGCCTGCGCGAGTACATCAAGACCATCGGCCTCTACCGCACCAAGGCGAAGAACGTGATCGCGCTCTCGGCCAAGCTGCTGACCGATTTCGGCGGCGAGGTGCCGCGCACGCGCGCAGAGATCGAGTCGCTGCCGGGTGCCGGACGCAAGACCGCCAACGTCGTGCTCAACATGGCCTTTGGCGAGCACACGATGGCGGTCGATACGCATGTCTTCCGCGTCGGTAACCGCACGGGCCTGGCGCCCGGCAAGACGCCGCTCGAGGTCGAGCTCGGTCTCGAAAAGGTGATCCCGGCAGAGTTCATGCTGCATGCCCATCATTGGCTGATCCTGCACGGTCGCTATACTTGCCTCGCGCGCAAGCCACGCTGCGAGGTATGCCTGATCAACGATCTCTGTCGATGGCCGGAGAAGACGGTCTGAGGCAAGGTTTCTCCGTCATTCCGGGGCGATGCAAAGCATCGGACTATGGTGCGCAATTGCGCACCTGAGAATCTCGAGATTCCGGGTTCCGGTCCTTCGGACCGTCCCGGAATGACGCTAGCAGGAATTGCGTTCGCGACATGATTTCGGGGTGGTGCCGTGAGTCAACAAGAACAAGTCAGTTCGCCGCCGCCCGCCGCTCCGCTCGTCGCTTCCAAGCCGACACAACGACCGGCTCCTAGTCTCTGGAGTCGACTCGCCATTCCGCTGTTTGCCGTCGTCGTCGCGCTCGGCTTCGTTGCACTGGCGACGTTGCGCTTCGATGAATGGGTCGGCAGCGCGACGATCCAGACTACCAATGATGCCTATGTCCGCGCCGAGCTGACGCGGCTTGCCAGCCGCGTGACGGGCGAGGTGCTCAACGTCGCGGTCACCGATTTCCAGCGCGTGCATGCCGGCGATCTCCTGATCCAGATCGACCCCGCCGACTATCAGGCCCAGGTCGCGCAGGCCGAAGCGAACGTTGCTGCGGCACAGGCGGCGCTGGACAATCTGAGCAACCAGGTCGAGCTGCAATATGCGACGATCGCGCAGGCCGAGGCCGCGCGATTGTCCGCCGAGGCGCTGGAGGTCGAGGCGCAGCAGGAGCAGCAGCGTCAGCAATCGTTGTCGCAGAGCGAGTCCGGCACACGGCAGCGGCTTGAGCAGGCGGTCGCGTCGCTCGCCAAGGCACAGGCCGATGTGCGCGCAAGCCGCGCCGTGATCGCCGCACAGCGCCATCAGCTCGAAGTCCTGCAAGGGACCAAGAAGCAGCGCGCCGCCGACCTCGAAGCGGCCAAGGCGACGCTCGCGAGTGCCCAGCTCAAGCTCGGCTACACCAGGATCACAGCGCCGTTCGATGGCGTCGTCGGCGAGCGCCAGGTGCAGCCCGGCGACTACGTCAATATCGGCACCAATCTGATCAACGTGGTGCCGCTGCCAAAAGTCTATGTGATCGCGAACTACAAGGAGACCCAGCTCACGCACGTGCAGCCGGGCCAGGTCGTCGACATTACCGTCGACAGCTTCCCGCGCCAGCGCCTGCGCGGCCGCGTCGAGCGCATCGCGCCGGCGACCGGCTCACAGGTGGCGCTGCTGCCGCCGGACAATGCAACCGGCAATTTCACCAAGGTGGTGCAGCGCGTTCCCGTGCGCATCCAGCTCGACGACAACCAGCCGCTGGTCGAACGTCTCCTGCCGGGAATGTCCGTCGTCACCAGCATCCACACCGACGGTGCAGGGCCGAATGGCGGCAAATGACGGTGCCGATCGCGGACCGGTCTCGCGCGGCGGCATCGCGCCACGACCGGCCTTCGCCGTCGTGGCCGTGCTGCTCGGCTCGTTCCTCGCCAATTTCGACAGCCGCCTGACGACGGTCGGCCTGCCCGACCTGCGCGGCGCATTCTCGCTCGGCTTCGACGAGGGAGCCTGGCTCTCCACCGCCGGTATCGGCTCGCAGATCTTGATCGCACCGGCGGTGGCCTGGCTCGCGACTGCGTTCGGCCTGCGTCGCGTGCTCGGCATCCCGAGCCTCGTCTACGCCGTCGTCTCCTTCATCATTCCCTTCGTTCACGATTTTCCCGCATTGATCGCGCTCAGCATCGTGCATGGCCTGCTGCTCGGCACCTTCGTGCCGGCGACGCTGATGATCGTGTTCCGCAATCTGCCCATCCGCTGGTGGCTGCCGGCGATTGCGGTCTATTCGATCCGCGTCGGCTTTGCGCTCGATACCTCGACCTCGCTCGTCGGCTTCTATGTCGACCATCTCGGCTGGCAATGGCTGTACTGGCAGGGCGTCGTCATCGCGCCATTGATGGGCCTGATGGTTTATCTCGGTACGCCCAGCGAGCCAGTCAATCGCGACCTGCTGCGCGATGCCGATTGGGGCGGCATGGTGCTGCTCGGTGCTTCGGTTTCGATGATCTATGCCGGCCTCGACCAGGGCAATCGGCTGGACTGGCTGGAGTCGGGCACGGTGATGGCGCTGCTCGCCAGCGGAGCCGTGCTGTTCGTCGGCTTCCTCATCAACGAATCCCTGGTCCGCCAGCCCTGGGCGCACGTCAACGTGTTGTTCTCGCGCAATGTCGGATTGTCGCTGGTCCTGATCCTGCTCTACACCCTCACCAGCCTGTCCAACTCGTCGCTGGTGCCGAATTTCCTCGCCAATGTCGGCCTGCTCAGGCCCGAGCAGAGCGGCCTGTTGCTGCTCATCTATGGCGCACTGCCGATGTTCGTGCTGGTGCCGATCTCGATCTGGCTGCTGCGGCATTTCGATACGCGGACGGTGGTGGTCGTGGGCTTTGCATGCTTTGCGGCGGCCAACCTCTGGGGCACCCAGCTCACCCACGACTGGGCGCGCGAGGATTTCGTCGGCATCGTGCTGCTGCAGGCGATCGGCCAGGCGCTGACCCTGCTGCCGCTGATCATCACGCTGCTGTCGAACTCCGACCCGAGCCGTGCGACGGCTTTTGCGGCCTATATCCAGATCATGCGGCTTGGCGGCGCGGAGATTGGCATTGCGCTGATGGGAACCTGGCTGCGGATCCGCGAGCAGATCCATTCCAACTATCTCGGCCAGCACGTCGCAACCGGCGATGTCGACGTGGTCAGGATGCTGAAGCAGCTTGCCGATCGCTTCGCCGGCCATGGCTTAGGGGCGGCGCAGGCCCGCGCGGTCGGCACGCTCGCGGGCTTCGTGCAGCGCGAGGCCAATGTGCTCGCCTATAGCGACGGCTTCTGGCTGTGCTTCTGGCTCGCGATCACGGCGCTCGGTTGCGTCGCGCTGCTCACCCGCGCCCCGCCGGGCCCATTCACGCCGGCGCCGTTCGGCTTCGCCAAGACGGTGCTGCGCAAGTGCGGCGTGCCGGTGACGTAGAGCGTAGAGCGTGGACCGGCGTTCCCTCGCGACAAACGCGGAACGCGTTTGCGCGGAGATCAGGCTCAAACGACGACCTCAAGCGCGATGACGATTCATCCTAATCTCATCGCGCCTTGGTTGGGCGGGGTGCGGATCAGGCGATGCTTCTATCCTCCATCATCCGGCGTTTGACAGTTTCGCAAGTCTTGCGAACATCCTCTGTAAACAGGGCACATTCTTCGATGCGCTTGAAAATCTTCTTGGCTTCCTCGCGATATGAGGCCGCAGTATCTCGCATGAAGGCAATCGTAGTGTGCACCTCGGCGGTCATCGCCTCGCATTTTTTTGCCGCGCTGATCAACTCAGTGCCCATAGCTTCGATCTCTTTGGCCGCGGCCTCATAGTCGCGCACGACGGCCTCGGCAGTGAGCTGGCCTACACGCGAAACCCCATCTCGATGCTCGACGTAGTCGGGCAATGGCTCGGATAGAGGCGGTGGGGCAACCCAGCCGGCCGACCCGGGCAAGGCCGCCGTGACATCTGCTTCAAGCCTGGCCAGATCTACTGACTTGTTTCTCGGAAATCTTTCGATGTTTGCCATGGATCAATTCTCCTAATGGACTCTACCTCCTCAGGAAATGGAGCCGATGCGCGAGAGATTCCGGACAACTGTCGCTGGCCCCGCCATTCCGCGGGATCGCCTCGGACTGGCGAGCTGATTGAGAATCCTGATTCGTGGCGAAAGATCCGCAAAACTACGGCGATGCTCTATCGCGAGGACGTTCTCCTCGGACCTCCGCCTTCAAGCTCTCGATCGTAGGAGCGCCCCAATCAGCCTCTCTCCCGCAAGCGGGGGAGGGAGCGATCTCCTTCGCGGGTGCGCAACCGGACCCAAGCGATCGCTCCAATCGCGGTCACCGCATCGACCGCGCCGGCTCGATCAGCTCAGGCCGCCGCCCCGACAGGCGCTTGTGCATGTGGACCATGAAGGCCATGCCGAAGATCGGCGTCGCCAGATTGACGATTGGAATCGACACGAAGGCGGCGATGATCAGGCCGGCGGCGAAGATGGTCGCCGCATTGTCGCGCCGCATCGCCTTGGCTTCCTCCGGCGGGCGGAAGCGCATCGCGGCAAGCTCGAAATATTCGCGGCCCAGAAGCCAGGCGGTGGCGAGGAAGAAGATCAGGAAGCCGGCGCCGGCCAGGAACACGAAGGGCAGCACGATCAGATAGACCAGGATGGTCAGCAGCGCCGTCTTGACGCCCTCGTGGATGGCCATCGTGAACGGCAGCGCGACACCGGGTCGCTCGGCCGGATAGTGTTCGCGCTCGACATGGTCGGCGACGTCGTCGACGAACAGGCTCGCCACCAGCGAGGTGATCGCGGGCATCAGGAGGATTCCGCCGAACACCACGCCAAGGCCGGCCGCGATCGAGACGATCCAGGCCAGCACTTCCAGCGCGGAATGCCAGCCGGGGCCGAGCAACCCCTCGAGCCAGACCTCGCCATAGGTGGCAAACCAGCTGAGCAGCCGCTGCAAGCCGATCGCCAGCACGGTGATCAGCACGAGCGCGACGCCGATCGAGCGCCACAGGATCGAGCGCATCGGCGGCGAGATGATCTGCGACAGCGCCTTGACGGCGGCATCAAGCATCGGGGTACCTCTCACGAGAATTCACTGGCGAGAGGTAGACATGCCGGTCCCTTTCGGCAAGGGACGTTGACAAGCGAGGCTGACCTGCCACCGCGTGCGGCCTACAGCATGATCCGGAAAAGTGCGTCGCGGTTTTCCCTCGCGACAAACGCGGTACGCGTTTGCGCGGAGATCATGCTCAAACAACAACCTAAAGCGCGATGACGATTCATCCCAATCTCATGGCGCTTTAGTCTTACTGTGTCATAAAATCATCCGCACGGTACGTCTTTGGATGAGAGCAGTACAGCACGGACATCGT
>NZ_JBANBK010000164.1:0-7155 GCF_053572325.1 Bradyrhizobium sp. UFLA05-112
GACCAGGACGACCCAGTGGCGCGCCGCCGCCTCTCATATCGTCTGGTTCTCCGCGTTGTTCCTGAGCCCCTCCTGGCTTGCGTACCGGCTGATCATGCTCCGGTTCAACCGGGCGGAGCTCCTGAGGCCGCTTCTGCGGTTCGGCAGCGTCATTCGCCGTAAGCACGCCTGAGTGCGCAACGGCGCAACGGCAACCCGCCTCGTCAGATCTCGCTGCAGGCCCTCGAGGCGCCGATCACACGCTTTCGATGGTGCGAATTGTCTCGCGCATTGGCCCGTGAAGAGTCGTTAAGCCGGCAAGGCGGCTGCGAATCCGCTTATCGGACTGGCGAAGACGAATATTTTCCGACAGGCGCAGAACATATTCCTTTGATTTCCACGCAAACCATGCCGCTCTGTCGATCGCGGTCGGCTCGCGGACCGAATCTGCCGCCTTTGCAATCGACGACGTCATCGTCAGTTCAAGGCACGGGAAAGGAAATAAGGCGTAATTGTAAAGGCCGTTTGCCCAGAACCGGTCCATCTCCCAGTCGACGGGTCGATGGATCGTCGTCACGCTGTCGATGAATCGACGCGCGGCGCGGCTGGAGATCAGATAGGCCTGGGTTCCCATCGGTGCACGCTCAAACCGCACCAGTTCCCGCTGATCCAGCCAGGCAACATGCTTGCACTGCGCCATGTGCCGTCCATACAGCCGGAGATAGCCGATCTCGGCAGCCTTGCAGATATCCGGAAGTGATCGAAAGCCGAATCCAGCATCGAGAACGACGTCGTCTTCCATCACAAGAGTCCACGAATCCTCCGAGTCCGACTCCGCCAGTTGCGCCATGATGCTCATATGGCTTGCTGCACAGCCGATCTCGGCTCGAGAAAGGCCCCTGCCCCAAAAGCGAATGGCCAGCGCTTCATCATATTGCGGAAGTCCCTGGGCCGGCACACGCAGGGCATCGAAGAAGGACCACGGAATATCAAGCGCATCCAGGTTTTCAGTTGCGCGCTGGCGGCGATGGGAACCGGCCAAACTAATCGCCATAATTCTGAGATTGCTGCCCATTGCTTGATCAGTCCGACGCTGTCGACTTGGAACCGTTTGCACACGACCCTCGGAACGATTAGCGCGAACTTGTCGGTGCTGACAAGGACGCGTCACGCATCTGAAGGCCGCCATGCTGTCGGCCATGTTTTCATGTTCCTACTCGGTCAGCACGACCAAATTCGCGGCTACGCTACGGCGGTCCGCATTCGCAGCACCTTGGAGCGAACCAAAGATCCTCACGTCAGAGTGAATAGATAGGTCGCGAGAGTCGCAATGGTCTCAAGCCAAGAGAGGCGTGGATGCTATCAAAGCGTCGAACCAACGGCACCATGGCAATACTGTTCGTCGCATCGTTGGTCGTCGCCGGCGCAGCACTTTATTTGGCCTTGAACCGCGAAGGCTTGCGACATTGGCTGCAATCCATGCCGCCCTTCAATCGAAGCAATCAGGTCGTTGGCGGCGCCGTCGTCGGCCAAAATGGCACTGGGTTGTATGAGGGCTATACGCTGTCCTGGGGCGATGATTTTGACAATCTCGATATCGTTGGTCCTCGAAATCCCCGCGGAAAATTCTTCCCGACCGGTGCCTATCATCCGGGCATCCGCGGCAATACCACGTCGCTAGGGACAGCCTTCGATGCCGACCCGCTTGCGACGGGCTACAAAGACCGCAACCGCGGCGTCGCGGTCGGTTTCGACAACATGTCGGTTTCCCACTCGGTGCTGCGGCTGGGAGCGCGCATGGCAACAGAGCGCGAGCAGGCATTCCTAACGCCGACCGATCGGTCCATCAACGGGGGCGTCCGTCCGCATCTCTCCGCAATGATCCATACGGCGGGAGCATTTGCATACTACCCGACCACCAACGCAGTCATTGTCGAGATGCGTGCCCGGTTCAGCTCCAGGCTTACAAATCCGGCCGGCTTTCATCCGACATTCTGGACTTATTCGGTCGCCCCCGTGCTCAATCCAACCGGCAACGAGTGGGATCTGGAGTGCAACTCTCAAGGCATGCATTTCAGCAATATCGTCCACACGTCGGGGGCAATCTCGACCGACAACAGCGCCGGACCATTCGACTACATGGACGACACGTTTCACGTGTTCAGCTTTGTCTTTCGGAACGGGGGGAACACCCAATTCTATGTCGACGGCGCACTTCGGGCCCAATTTGTCGGCGTCGACTCGAATACCAAGAGCATGCCTTCATATGTTCTTCTGACGTCACATATCTTCAACAGTACGTTCGCGGGCGAGGCGTATAACGCCGAGGCATGGGCCGGCTCGACGACTGGGGCCTATCTCGATGTCGACTGGATCCGCGGCTGGCGGACGGCAGGCGTCAAGCATTGGAAGCCGCTGGTTTCGGTCGCAGACCTTAATGTCGACTACGACGGCAACGGCAAGGTTGTGCTGCCGAGCCCCATGGCTCTCTGGGGTGATGCGAGCGTTACGGAATTCGTCCAGGTCTTGCCCTATGACAGCTCCGAACCGGGCATGTCGGAGCAAACGACGTTCACGCAATTTCCGGAAGGAATTTCGTACGACGCGGCCTCGCGCACGATCAGGGCAGACTTCACCACCGGCACGGGCAATGCCGGGCGGTCGCACGTCGTCGTATATGGCTATAAGCCCGACGGCTCGACGATGGAGCCTCTGCGATTCTCCATCAATCGCGGCCCAAACGTGACGACCGGTTCCCTTTCGGCCACCACGGGCGGTGGCTACCGCCACGATGTCTATGGTGACTGCGACGTCGGCGTCATGATGCCGAAGGTCTTGTCCGTCAAAGGACTACCGCAGGGTCTTTCCTTTAACGCCTCCACCGGGCTCATCACCGGCACACCAACGGCAACAGGGGTCGGCAATCTGACAATCTCCTGCACAAACAACGCGGGCCAGACAACAACGAGAGCGGCCACACTAGCCGTCGACGCGCACGATCCGGCGAGCCACCCGGACGGAGGATGATGCTTGACCGTCACCCTTGATCCGCCGGAACCCGACTGCTCTTGCAGATATCCAGAAAGGTTGCGACGGCCTCGTCCACGCTTCTGCTCAACGGCCGGCCCAGCTTTTCGAACGGCTTGCTCCAGGCGTCGACGAACGTGCTGATCTTGCCATAATTGTTGTCAAGGACCGAGTGCGGCACATTCAACAACACGCAGAAGATGTGTGTGTGAAGCCGGTCCGTGATCACGTAGGCGGACGATCCAACTTGCTTCATTCCGCGGGCCACCCGGTTCGACGCCAAAAGATGAAACCACCGAATACGCAAGTCGAGCTCGGACGGCATCCTGCCCTTGAACAGGCGAAGAGATGTTTCGAGCAGCGCCTGAAGCAAGAGCCACTTTCCCAAGCCTCGCTGTTCCGTAAGCCAGTCCTCGACGACTGCAAAGCTCGGGAGCGGGCGAGATCGCTTCTGCTCCCCCTTCTCGTGATCGGTTCGGAGCAGCAGCAACAATTTCCTAGTAATCTCCGCTCGTGAGCTCTGCGACCCAAGGCAGAATGCCATGTCCGGACAGAGATCGACGGCGGCTGTGAATTCCTTTCTCGCGATGTTCAGGCTTTGCAGGTCGCGGACCAGAATCCGGAACTTTTTGTGGGAGTTGATGATTTCCGCGGCGCGTTTGAGACTTGCTCTCGTGGAGAAGTGAATGGTTTGCGGTAACTGGATGATCTGGCGATCCGGAAACTCCGACAGAAGTCTGAGCCGGAACTCCTGATGACTTGGCCACAGGTCGCCGAAATTTCCCCCACCATGGATCAGGATAGGTCCGGCAGGAACGGCTCTCTCAAAGTCTTCCTTTGCCCAGGTGTCGTAGGTGCACACGTAGGACGGTGCCCTGCCCAGCTTCTGCTGCAAATAGGTCTCTTCACCCAACCAAATGGCGCTGTCGCCCACATTCGGATGGTTGGGGAAATCCACCAGCGCAAAGTTCTCGACGCCCTCCAGATGAGGCCCGATGACCTTGTCGATCTCGCTCTGCAATTCCGCAATGAGTGTACGAGAATCCTTCATTGGAGTTTCTATGGGACTTTCGGCCATCGTCCTTAACTCTTCGGCGCCGTCGGTCACATCACAGCATCGAACGGCTTCCGATGCATCGCCAACATTTCGCATTCGACAAATCCACCTCTGCGATTGCGCGAGACACTCGCTACGGGAGAGCGAACGACGAATCTGCGTGCAGCAAGCGAGACCGCTGGACAGTTTGCGCTGCCGTGCTCCCCGCGTCACGCATCAGATTCGAACTTTCACGCTCAGCCGGCGTCTGCCTCTATCACTCTCTCGTGTCCCCGCCGGTGCCGCCCCGCCGATCCAGAAGCCGCCCCGGTTCCAAAATACCGAATTGGTCGGCCTGGCAACCGAAGGGAAGACTCGGCAACACTGCGAGTAGCGACAACACCGCACATATTCATGACAAAAATCGACTCTATTGACGTCTTAAGGCAGGCAAATGTGTTCGTTGCAACGAACATGGGCAACGAGTGTACGGGAATGCCGCTTCCTGCAGCACTCACGCGGATTCGTTAGCGAGCTTCCGCGACCGTTGACTCGCAATCACGGCCGTCCCCTACTCCGTCGCCTGCCGGCTTTCGCTGAGATATGCCTGATAGGCGAGCTTGAGCCCATCCTCGAGCGAGGTCTTGGCCTGCCAACCCAATTGCATCAATCGGCTGACGTCTAGCAATTTGCGCGGCGTGCCGTCAGGGCGCGAGGTGTCATAGCTGATCTCGCCGGAATAGCCGACGGTCGCCGCGACCACGCGCGCGAATTCGGCGATGGTAATATCCACCCCTGTGCCGATGTTGACGAGCTCGCCGCTCGAATAGGTCTTCATCAGGTGGATACAGGCGTCCGCCAGATCGTCGACGAAGAGAAATTCGCGCCGCGGCGTGCCGGTGCCCCACACCGCGACGTTCTTCGCCCCCGATATCTTGGCCTCGTGGAAGCGTCGGATCAACGCGGCGACGACATGGCTGTATTCCGGATGATAATTGTCGCCGCGACCATAAAGGTTTGTCGGCATCACGCTGATGAAGTTCGAGCCGTACTGGCTGCGATAGGCCCCAACCATCTTGATGCCGGCGATCTTGGCGATTGCATAGGGTTCGTTGGTCGACTCCAGCGCGCCGGTCAGCATCGACTCTTCGCGCAGCGGCTGGGCGGCAAGTTTGGGGTAGATGCAGGACGAGCCGAAGAACATCAGCTTCTCGCATCGATTGACGTGCGCGGCGTGGATCACGTTGGTTGCGATTACCAGATTGTCGTAGAGGAACTCGGCGCGCAGCGTATTGTTCGCGACAATGCCACCGACCTTGGCAGCGCCAAGGAACACTACCTGCGGACGCTTTGCAGCGAACCATCTGTCGACGGCGGCCTGCTCACGCAGGTCGACCTTGCTCCGCGACACCGTCAGCAGCTCGACATCTTCCTCCGCAAGCCGCCGCACCAGCGCGGAGCCGACCATGCCGCGATGCCCGGCGACGAAAACGGTCTTGCCGGCCAGCTCAAACGGAGTGCTTGCCATTGGCAATCTCCCGCCTGGCCTCGGGTAAATCGCCCGCAACCATTTGCTTGACCAGTTGCGCGAACGGGGCCCTGGATTTCCAGCCCAGCTTGTCGTGCGCCTTGCTGGGATCGCCGATCGGGAGATCGACTTCGGTGGGGCGGAGATAAGTCGGGTCGATCCGCACGATGACCTTCCTTGAGCGTTCATTCATATCACTCACCCGACTGCGCGGTCATCATCGACGATTTTCCCACTTTCCCAAATCTGTTGGCGATCACGCCGAGGATCCGCAGGATCTCATGCTCAGGTCCGGTCGGCGAACCCGCCACCCGCCAGAATCCAAACACTGAGCCGACATAGGCAAAAATGCTCACGAGAACAACGGCGGTCAACCGAGCATAGACGTGAGACTCGTGGCCGAAGAATGTGATGAAAGCCCAATTGGTGAGAAGACCGACGATGATCATCGTGCACGTGGATAAGGCTGTCCTCAGATTCACGAGAAATTGCCGGGAGACAGAGGTGCCGATCAATTCGCGGACCAGGACCATGTTGTAGACGACACCGCCCAGCGTAACCGCCACACGAGCGACAAGCAGGCCAAGCAACCCTCCCACCCACAAGCCCGCAACAATGAAAGGCAATCTCACGATCAGGACCGCAACGTCGCGATGAAATAACCTGCGCGTCTGCCCAAGGGCCAGACCAAGAGGTTGGACGGTCGCGCTGAGTGTATGCAACGCAATTGCGCCACCGAGAAGCTGGATCACGATTGTCGCACCTGCCCAGGCATCGCCCAGAGCGAGCGGAACGAATTGATCGGCGATCATCGCGAAGCCGAACCCCGCCGGAAAGGCGATCGCACACAGCATCGATTGCGCCGACAGATAAGCTCGCTGAAGGGCGGCTTTGTCGTCCCTCAGCTTCACGAACGCAGGAAACAGCGTTCCTGCAAGCGGGTTTGTGGCTTCTCGGGTCGGCGTGGCGGCCAGGTCGCTGCCCAGCACGTATCCGCCCAGGGTGGATTTACCGAGAAAGTATCCGATGATGATCTGGTCAAAACGCCAGTTCAGCGTGCTAACCGCCTGCCCGAGCGATAGCCACACAGAGAACGACCATAGGGAGCGGCTGCCCCTTATCCGGAATTTTGGCCGGAACGGCTGGATCAGATAGGAAGCGACGACATCGACGAGGTTGGCGACGACGGCCCCGGCGATCAGAGCCCAGTAGCTCCTGAAGAAAATGGCGATCCCAGAGGAGATGAGGATGGTTGCGAGTGCCCGGCTGCTGCTCGTCACGAATTCCTGCCAGAACACGAGCTGGCGCTGCATCATCGCGAGCATCGGATTTCGAAGGCCTGATATCGCAACCGAACAGCTCAGCACCAATAGGATCGGAATCAAACGAGCATCGCCGTAGGACAGCGACACCGGATAAGCGAGCAACGACAGCAAGAGTGCGAGCAGGCAGGCGCGAGCCAGGCTCAACGTCCAGGCGGCGTGGAACTGATCTTCACTTGGATCCTTGTGGTGGATTAGCGCCGATGTCAGGGACAGCTCGGTCATCGACGCCAGAATAGCAATGATCGCCGTCGCGACGGCGA
>NZ_JBANBK010000165.1:0-6926 GCF_053572325.1 Bradyrhizobium sp. UFLA05-112
ATTCAGCAACCTCAGTCTGGCCTCAGACCCGGTCGCTATCCACTCCCCATGGAATCTTCGCTGCGCTCGCAATGACGGAGGATGCGGCCCTAAAACGCATTCCGCAGCAGCGGATATTTCGCTTCGATGCCGTCGAGGCTGAAGGTGAATTCAACCACGCGTTCGGGGGGTGCGGACGGCAGTTCGGGGGCGATCGAGGGTTCGGCGATCTCGACGAGCCGTTCGGGCATACCGGTGAGGCCGACTGGCACGACCATCTCCGGTGCGATGTGGACGGCCTTCGGCTGCACGGTCTGGGGGCGCTCGCGCCGCACCGTCTCGCGCGACAGGGCCGCTGGCGACCAGCCCAATGCGAACGTCCCGACGGGGCTCATCGCGGGCACGTCAACGCCGTCGGCGAGCGCCCGCCAGGTCTGCACGGCGCGCTTGGCTTCCTGGATGTTTTCGAGAAAGGCGACTTCGGAGTGATAGCGGCGCCAGCGTCCGGTCTCGAACATTTCGGTGAGATGTTCCAGCCGCTGCTCAGCGAGTGCGCACCAGCGCTCCGCGATGTCGCGGCCGCGAGCCACGCCTTGGCGATGTGTCATATACCAGCCCGTCAGGAGAGAACTACGGACGCGGGACGCAACGCAGACGAATCAATTTAGACGTGACGGGATTATTTTGTGGAAAAGTTTTGACTTGTCCAGCGACGACGCAAATTTCGGTGCCAGATTCCGTAATGGTGCGGAGATTTCGCAGGCTTTCGTCGTCAAGCCCCGCACAAGCATGGCGGTCTTGCAGCGCAATGCGTGGGACGATTCGCAAACGATCATCCGAACTCACTCAACCCGGAGATGAAGGAAGCGCGCTTCGAAGATCGAGAGCTCCAAAAAGAAAAGACCCGTCCGGGGGGACAACCGGACGGGTCAAGCCATATGGGCGCTTGGGGTGGATGGGCGCTCGCGCCTGATATGACTGATGGGGAGGGATGACCGCTCCCACATCATTTGGTCGTGGCACAGGGCCGAACGTTCAAAACCCGCCGTGTGATTTTTTGACCTTCGCAGTCCGCGCGCGCTCGCTGTCAGCTATCGCGCGGCAGGTCTATCCGCTTGAGAAAGCGTGGATTTATCCCCGGCATTGGAAAGCGAGGGTTGCTCCAGCGCGCGCGTTCCCGGCTCGTCGCGACGTTCCGACGCATCTTCACGTTTTGTTGTTCCCGGCACCGCCGCAACCGGCGTCGCACCATCGACGGCAACCGCCGTGACCGCGGCGTAAGCATCGGCCTCGCCGTCGCCGAACAGATCGTCGCGACCCGGCGTTCCCAGGTCGCGGGCGGTCTTTGCGAGCGTCAGGCGCAGCGCTTCCGGCTTCAAAGCGTAGTTGCGCTCCAGAAGCAGCGCGGCGACGCCGGAGACATAGGCCGCCGAGAACGAGGTCCCCGACGTCATCTGGTATTTGCCATCCGGCGCCGGAAGGAAGATGTCGACGCCGGGCGCGGCGAGTGCGATGTGGCTGCCGCGATTGGAGGCGGAGAACAGCTTGTCCTGCGCATCGGTCGCGCTGACCGCGATCACGTTGGGATTGGCGGCGGGATAGAGCGGCGGAGATTTCGCGCCGGCATTGCCGGCCGCCGCAATCATCACCAACCCGCGCGCGGCAGTCGCCGCGATGGCGCGCTCGATCACCGCGTCCTTCGGACCAGCAAAGCTCATATTGACGATCTGCGCGCCGTGCTCGGCGGCATAGTTGAGCGAGCGCAGGATCACATAGGACGAGCTCTCGGCGCCGCCCGTGGTGCCGCCAAAGGCGCGGATCGCGATGATGCGCGCCTCGGGCGCGCTGCCCATCAGACGTGCATGCGACACGATCGCACCGGCAATGCCCGTACCGTGGACGTGCGGCCCTTCCTTGCTGCCGAGCGCGTCGAAATTGTCGGCGATCGAGTCGGCAAGCTCGGGATGGCTGGTGTCGATCCCGGAATCGATCACCGCGACCGTGACGTTCGCGCCATGCACCAGCATATGCGCCTCCGGCAGGCGGAGCTTTGCCAGCGCATATTGCGCGGAATCGCCTTCCGCCGGCACCCCCGCCTTCTGGTCCTGGAGCATGTAGCGGAAATTCGGCTGCACCGAGCGTACACCGTTCGCAGCGGCGAACTCGCGGCGCGCGGTGTCATAGGGCCGGCCATCGGTGATGCGGAACAGCCCGATGGTGGCGCCGATCAGCGGAAAGCTCTCCGACGCGATGCGGGTCAGGCCGTGGCTGCGCGCAAGCGCGTCGGCATCGGCGGTCGAAAGGTTGCTGTCGAGCTCGGCCACGAACTCATTGGGGAAATTGCGCGACGTGGTGCCCGCCTCCACCGTATTGCGGCCGGAATTCCCAGCGCCCTTCTTGCCAGATTTCCCCGAACCGCCGCCGGCCGTATTCGTCTGATCCAGGCATTCGCCGTCGGCGTCGCGATTGGGCGCGCTACAAGCCGGATAGAGATTGGGCGAATAGCGCACATATGGCAGCACAGCCGTATGGGCCATGCGCGCGGTCAGCCGAGGCACGACCCTGGGTCCGCGATCGACGCTGGTTACCGCCCGCCCGGTGACGACAGGGCTGCCGCGCCCCGTCACCGTCGGGCTGACGGTCGGCACGCGAGAGGGAATGCTGATTGTCGGCGTGCGCATGATCGCCTGCGCGTGCGCGATCCCGCTGCCGAAGGCACCAAGCAAGAGAATTGCGCCTACCGACGAAACGCAGGCGCCCGCTCTCGACACGCTTTCGGACTTACGCTGCATGTCCCTCGGGCGCTTAAGGCGCTGCCACGGCGAGGTTGACGATCTTCTCGCGCTGCATCCTGCTGAGCAGCGAGGCCAGCTCGTCGTTGTTCATCGCCTTGTTGAACTGGAGGCGGAACATGCCGCCCTTGGCGCCGTCGACGATCGAGGCCTGATAGCTGTCGAGCAGCGTGGTGATGTCGGCGATCCGCGCGTCCGGCGTGAACCGCACCAGCGCATGCGCCGACGCCGCGGACGAGGCCCCGAGCTCGCGCGTGATCGGAGCGTCCGTAGAGAGGGAGGCAGTCTGGAAGGTCGAGCTCTGGTTGTTCACCAGCACGGCACCGATGACACCAGCCTGGAGCAGCAGCGCGATCGCGCCAAGGCTCGCCGACCAGGCGAGCGTGCGCGGCGACAGGCTCGCGAAGAACGTGGAGATGCGTGTCGAGAGCGACAGCGCTCTGGGCTCGCGCGCGGGCTCCGCGTCGATCGCGGTGAACAGCTTCTGCATCGCGCGGGCCGACGGAGCACCGAGGCTCTCGTTGAGATGGATTGTCTCTTCATATTCGGCCCGGATCCCGGCGTATTGCTTGGCCAATTCAGGATCGCGGGCGAGCGCGTCCTCGACCCGGCGTGCGTCGCGCGGGTTCAGCGTGCCGGCAGCATGCCATGGCAGCAGCATCTCAATTTCACTGGGCTCTTGCTCCAGCATCTTCTTGCTCAATGCCATCATGGCCAGCCTCGTTCAACACCGGCTACCTTGAGCAGCTCGGCCAGTTTCTTGCGCGCATAGAACAAGCGCGTCTTCACGGTGTTCTCCGGTATTCCAACGATTCCGGCCACCTCTTCCACGGATTTCTCGTGGTAGTAGACGAGATCGACGATTTCCCGATGTTCCGGCGACAGTGCCGTCAAACACTCTCGCAACGCTTCACTGGTATCCTTCTTCTGCACCGCCGTTTCCGGATCGTCGGACGTGTCCTCGATCGCGTTGGCGGCCTCTTCGTCCAACTCAAGATCCTTCCTGCGCCGAAGCGCAGACAGGGCCTTGAATCGGGTGATTGCCAGCAGCCAGGTGGAAACAGCGGATCGGCCCTCGAACTTTCCGGCCTGACGCCAGACGTCGAGAAACACCTCACTGATCAGGTCCTCAGCGACCTGCTCATCGCGCACGAGCCTGAGCCCGAAGCGATAGACCCTGACATGGTGCCGCCCGTACAGCACCTGCATAGCGAGCCGGTCGCCTTGAGCGATCCGGGCGATCAGGACCTCGTCCGAAGCCGCCTGTGTCACGCTCAAAGGCCGTCTCGCAAAGTTGGTCGGGTCGAAACGGCAGGCGGTTCGACGGGCGGAGCAAGATTCTTCAAGCTACCGCAGTCGTACGGGTACGTGTGTGATGTACCCCACATACGCGCGTATTCTTGCAGCTCTTGGGGGGTCGCTAAAAACGGTAGCATAATACTATGACTTTTCCTTGCGGAGCGCCCGCAGGCGCGGCCCGATCTTACCAAGCCTCGAACCATAACGAAGCCTTATGCAGCGCATTCGCCGGCCAATTGATAGTATCTCTGGACCTTACCGTTGACCTTATTCGAGGCCGATTCTCAGGCCTATCGCCGACAATCCCTAATCGCTTGCTAATTTCCGTGTCGGATCAAGGCACTTACCCGGGCCGAGGGCTCGGATTCGCACCGCAAGGATACCAAACCTAAAGGCTTGCCACGTAGATTTTTGGACTGACATTCACCAGTGGCAGGTTCATGAGCGCGGCCGCGACATCCATCCCAGAGCGGAATGCCGCAGAAGTCGCGGATCTCGTCCTGTCTCCCGACCAGGCCACGCCGGAGGTCGTCGCGCGCCGCATGCGGCAGCGGCGCCAGATGTATATCGGCCAGACCGTGAGCTACTCGCTCGGCGCGTCGGTGCTGTTGCTCTACGCCTATAGCGGCGCGGTCTCGATGATCGTGCCGTCGATGTTCTGGCTCGGCGGGCTGATGATCATCGGCAGCTTCGCCGTACTGTCGGAGGCCGGCGTCGGCGAGCGTTACCGGGACCACTACCTCACCGTCTTTCAGATCTCGGCGCATATGGCGCTCCAGCTCATCTTCCTGCTGGCGGTGCCAACGATCGGGGTCGCCTTCATCAGCGTACTCTTCCTGATCTTCGCCTTCGGCACGCTGCGCATGACCTCGCAGCAGGCGATGCTGACCTGGGCGCTCGCGACTATAGGGCTCGGCTTCGTCTTCCTGATCTCCGACCTGCCGATCGCCATGCCGGTGACGAGCCGGCTCGAGCGGCTCGCATCGATGCTGTGCTTCGTTCTGGTGATCGGCCAGTGCGCCTTCCTCGGCCTGTTCGGCAGCACGTTGCGCAAGATCCTGTACCGGCGCAGCATCGAGCTGAAGGCCGCCTATCAGCGCATCGAGGAACTCGCCGAGCTCGACGAGCTCACCGGCTCGCTCAACCGCGGCTCGATCATGCGCGCGCTCGATGGGGAGATCACCGGTGCGCGGGAGGCGAAGGCGCCCTGCTCGGCCGCACTCATCGATCTCGACTGGTTCAAGCGCATCAACGACGCCCACGGCCATCCAACCGGCGACGAGGTGCTGCGCACCTTCGCCATCACCATCTTCGCCAATATCCGCCCGGGCGATCGTTTCGGCCGCTATGGCGGCGAGGAGTTCCTGCTGCTGATGCCGGACACGTCGGGCGAGGCCGCCATGCGCATGCTCGACCGCTTGCGCATGATCGTGGCCGAGCTCGACTGGAGCGCGTTCGCGCCCGGCATGCAAGTGACGATTTCCGCAGGCGTCGCAGCGCTGCGCGACAACGATAATGCCGACTCATTTCTCGCGCGCGCCGACAGCGCGCTCTATTCCGCCAAGGCGCAAGGACGCAACCGCATTGCGACCAGCTGACCAATCCATTTTTGTCCGGCGGCGCTGAAAGAACCGCCGGACCGAACGCTCCAGGACAGGGCCATGAGATCGAAACCCGCCAAAGACTCCCCCAAGATTTCCGAAAACCTGCTCGACGAATTGCAGGCGACGCTGTCCCACGGCACGGTTGCGCGCCGGGTCGAGACTCTGCGCCGCGTCACAGATCTCTTCATCGGCGGCGCGGTGGAGTATTCCGACGACCAGATCGCCGTGTTCGACGACGTCTTCCAGTGCCTGATCGACCACATCGAGACCTCGGCCAAGGTGCTGCTCGCCGAGCGCCTCGCTCCGATCGACACGGCGCCTGCCATGACTATCCGCACGCTCGCGCTCGACGACGTCATCGAGGTCGCCGGCCCCGTGCTGTCGAAGTCGGAGCGGCTGGACGAGGCGACCCTGATCGAGATCGCGCGCAGCAAGAGCCAGGCGCATCTCAAGGCCATCTCGATGCGCCGCGTGCTGTCCAATGCGCTCACCGACGTGCTGGTGGCGCGCGGCAATGACGAGGTGGTGCAGTCGACGGTCAAGAATCCAGGCGCACAATTCACGGAAATGAGCCTCATCGAGCTGGTCGGCCGCGCCGAACGCGACGACGACCTCGCAACCTGCGTAGGCCTGCGCCCGGACCTGCCGCGCCATCATTATCTGAAGCTGATCGCGAAGGCCTCCTTGAGCGTGCGCAGGAAGCTCGAAGCCGCCAATCCCGGTCAGTCCGACGCGGTGCTCAGCGCGGTGCACGAGGCGGCGCAGCGCGTCCGCGCGGCAACCATGACGCGGCAGACCGAAATGGCGCGCGCGCTGGTGAGATCGCTGTTCGAGGACGGCCGTCTCAACGAGCACCAGGTCACAGCCTTCGCCGAACAGAGCAAGTTCGACGAGGCCAATGCCGGGCTCGCGGCGCTCGCCGGTGTGCCGGTCGCGATCGCCGAGAACATGATGATCGAAAGCCGCACCGAGGGCGTGATGATCCTCGCCAAGGTCGCCGGCCTGTCATGGTCAAGCGTGCGCGCGATCATCGCGATGCGCGACAAGCTGTCCGGCGGCGATCCGACCGACCTGTTGAGCGCGAAAGATACCTACGAGGCGCTGCGCACCTCGACCGCGCAGCAGGTCCTGCGCTTTCACCGCATGCAGCAGAGCACGGCGCCGGCATAGCCGGTGCTAAAGCGTGATGGCATTAAGTTCGATAGCCTGAATTTTTGAGGTAGTTGGCGCATTCCTCGGGGGTGAAGGCATC
>NZ_JBANBK010000166.1:0-6763 GCF_053572325.1 Bradyrhizobium sp. UFLA05-112
GGAAATCTTTGATCCGGCCATTCGTTTCGCCGAAGCGAAGCATCGCTTCGAATTTCTCTGCCACGACGGTCTCGGGCGGGTACATTAGAACGTCGGCCGCAGGCAGATCGGACAGCAGGCTGGGGAAATTCTTGCGGCTGGGCGCGGGATAGACGCGGTCGCCAAAGCCGATATCCACCTGGACAGGAATAACCGCCGTACCCAAGCGGCCACTCAGGGTCAATCGAACGCCTTGGTATTTTTCCTCCTCGCGGACTTCCTCCACCCGCAAGGTGGACGGGTCAAAGATGATGCCGTCGGCCGGCATCTCGACCTGGCAGATGCGGGTGAACAGTTCGGTGATGGCGCCAGGGTCGGGATCTCCATGTCCGAGAAGGTCGAGATCACCGGTGGGCCGGAAGACTTGTTCCGGCCAGGTCACGAAGAGCATAGCGCCCTTGAGGATATATCCCTCTCGCGCTTCGGTCTGGCTCAATCGGAAAAGTAACCGCTCGATCGCGTAGCGCGTGAGGATTCGCTGATAGTCGTCACCATGCGCTTTAGCATGATTGAGGAGGCGCTGGCGGATCGAGGCGCTGGTGTTTTTGAGAGGTTTGGGTGTCATTGCAGCGCTTTGAGATAGGGACGGATACGCTCGGCCACGCGATCGATCTCGGCGTATCGCAGAATCTCGGCCACCGTCGTCTTCCGCATGCGGAGCGCATCGCGCAGCGCCTCGATGGCGACATCCTCACCGATATGGCGTCGATGCTTGAAGCAATCGGCGATGGTCTTCGCCACGCCGTAGATCGGAACGTCGACACCTTCAACCTGCACATGCTCGACACCGGCCGTGAGCACCTCACCGGTCGCCCGAACGATCTCGAGCGGCAGGCCATCGGCCTTCGGGGTCCTGGCTTTGTGCGGTATGGTCAGCCAGACGGCATGAGGGAGTTGGGTCGTCAGCCCATGGTGGCGCAACGCGCTTGCAAGGCTGACGACGCCATTGGGAACCGCCCGCGCAGCTTCGGCAAGATTATGGGCGATGTCTTCTCCTGCTCGTTCCGGATCCTGGTAGAGTCCCCTTCCGAGCCGAACGAGTTCCCCGCTGTCCGTCAGGCGCTTCAGGTAGATCAGCGGAATGCCAGCTGCCTTGAAGTCGCGCGCGCGGGCGATGCCTCGATCCTGGACCAGGCTGAGGGCACGCTCGCGATGATTTATATGACGTCTCGTCATCTTGTTATCTTTTGTCGGCAAATATTAAATATTGCCGACGATAAAGAACATTTTGGAAATCGCAACTGACGTCATATATTTCCTATGACATGCCGCCGTCCAGTCTCAATATCGAACTGACCCCAAAGCACGTACGCGCCGCGCGCGCGCTCTTGGCTTGGTCCCAGCAGGACCTCGCCAAGAACGCGGGCGTGGCGACATCGACAATAGCCGACTTTGAACGAGGTCGACGCACGCCAGTGGCAAATAATGCCCAAGCTATCCGCGACGCGCTGGAAGCCGCTGGCATCAATTTCTTGCCGACCGGCGCAGTGATCGGCCCTCCGATCCCCCAAATCGCCAAGTCCGAGCGTCCAGGCGCACCGATCCGCTGGGTGGATGCCGAAGATCTAGCTGTCTGGGCAGACCGCCTGGATGGCGCGGCGAGCCTCCCCACTCTGCTGGCACATCTCATCCGTGCCACCTCCGGGCCCTCGGTCGAGCTCCGCTTCCCATCGGACGAAGGCTATTCGGGCTGGGACGGTCGTACCGTCGCCGCCGAAGGAGGCGCTTACGTCCCGCAAGGCGAGGCCGGCTGGGAAATTGGCAGTCAGCGCGGAGGGATCGCGCAAAAGGCGACTGAAGACTACAAGAAAAGGACAGCCAAACCCTCGCCGCTGAAGCCTGCGACCTCCACCTACATCTTTGTTACCCCCCGTCATTGGCCGAAGAAGAGTGAATGGGCCGAGGCCCGAGAGATCGAGGGTCCTTGGCGCGCCGTCCAGGTCTATGACGCCGACGACCTCGTCCACTGGATCGAACAGACGCCCGCCGTCGGATTGTGGCTGGCCACCCGCCTCAATAAACGGCCACCCGGCACGCATCAGCTCGAAGAGGTCTGGGAAGAGTGGTCGCTCGCCACCCAGTGGCCACTGACCGAGGATCTGGTTCTGCGCGATCGGGACGAGGACGCTGCCGACGTTTTGCGCTGGCTCCGCGGTGAGCCATCGGTTCTCTCCATCCAGGCGACCACGACCGAGGAAGCCGCCGCCTTCTTCTACGCCACATTGAATACGCTGCCGGACGAGGCGGCCGCCCACTACCGAGCGCGGTGCCTCGTCGTAACTGACGCCGCGGCCGCTCGCGCACTTGCGAATGCGCCGGCGCCGCTGATCCTCGTGCTCACTGAACCGAACCCCGGGCTTGCGCGCAGTCTGGCGGACCGCGGACATTTTGTGTTGCAGACGTACGATGATCGCCCCGTGTCACCTGGCGAGGTCCGGAAGCTGGCGCGACCCTCCCGTGAAGGCATCGCCAGCGCGCTGATCGACGCCGGTGTCGCCGAGGCGCGGGCGCACGCGCTTGCGCGCGATAGCGCGAGGAATCTTGCCGTTCTTCGACGGCTGATTCCGACAGCGCCGGGTCGGCTTCCGGACTGGGCGCAAGAGGCGCCGCCGCGCGCCCTGCTAGCGGCGCTGCTCGCTGGGGGATGGGATGACGAGTCCGAGGCGGACAAGGTCAAGCTTTCCCAATTGGCGGCTGAACCCTATGACGACGTCGCCGGCGAACTCGCCCGATATGTGGGCGACTTTGACAGTCCGCTGCGCAAGGTCGGCTCGACTTGGCGGGTCGCCTCACCACCCGACGCGTGGCTACTGCTCGCACAATATCTAACCGCAGCCGACGTCGGCCGTTTTGAGGCGTCCGCGCATGAAATCCTGGGCTCGGTCGACCCTCGTTATGACATGGACCCGGATGATCGCTGGATGGCTTCAGTCCGTGGGGTTCGCCCAGACTATTCCGGTCTGCTACGCCATGGTGTCGGCGAAGTGCTGATTCTGCTCGCCCTGTGGGGCGACAAAATTCGAACGATGCCGAACGCTCATCGGCGCGCGGACGCGATCGTCGGTAAACTGCTCAAGGATGCCGATAAACGACGATGGTGGTCGCTCTCGCGAGACTTCCGACTGCTCGCGGAGGCTTCGCCGAGTGCCTTCCTCACGGCCATCGAAGACAGCCTTAATCAGAATGATCCGCCGATTCGCGCATTGTTTGGCACAGACGAGGGAGGCCTGGCCGGAACGGAGCACCTATCTGACCTGCTTTGGGCTCTCGAATCGCTGGCTTGGTCGCCGGAGCTTCTGCCACAAGTGACGCTGGTGCTGGCGAAGCTGGATGCCATCGATAACCCGCCCGGTCGCTATATGAATCGTCCAGCTAACAGCCTTCGCCAAATACACTTGCTCTGGTCGCCGCAAACCTATGCGACCCTCGATCAGCGCCTACGCGCTCTGGACCTGACCCGCAAACGCGAGAGCGATGCGGCCTGGAAGCTGATGCTGAACGTGCTGCCCCAGGGACACGATACATCCAGTCCTTCGCCGGACCCACGTTGGCGCGACTTTACGGTCGACAAGATAGAGGCGGTGACCTGGCCGCTCATCGCGCGCGGCGCCACCGCCATCAGCGAGCGCATCCTGGCCGACGTTGGTCTGCACGTTCCGCGCTGGCTGCATCTGCTTGACCGGTTCGCGGACATAGCGCCGGATCGCGATGCAGCCATCGACCTCCTCGACAAGGCTGAGCCGCGGATTAAGCCCCAATCGGAGCGGTCAGAGCTATGGACAGGCCTGCGCAAGTTGCTTCACCATCATCGGCAGTTTGCCGATGCCGATTGGTCGCTTCCCGCAGCGGAGCTTGATCGTCTCGCGACCATCCATGACCGGTTGGCTCCCTCCGATCCGCTTGAGCGAGTGGCGTGGCTGTTCGAACCATCAGTGAGCCTGCCCAACCCGTCGCATCAGGGCTGGCAGGCCAACGAGCGCCAGGTCGACGAAGCGCGACGGCAGGCAGCAAGGAACATCTTCTCCACACAGGGCGTCGACGGAGTTCGACGGCTAGCTCGTCTAGTTCCGACTGCCGGCTACATCGGCAAGGCGCTTTTCGAAGTCGGTCTTGATGAGCCGGACATCGATAAACTCCTGGAAGCATGCTTGCGCAGCGACGATCCGCGCGAGCGCGACGTTGCTCACGGCCTGATCATCTCTGCGTTCCGAGATCGAAAGGAGCCGTGGGCCGCGGCGCTTATCGCCAAAGCGCGCAAGAAGAAGTGGGGGGATACAGCGCTGCTTGCTATCCTGCGCGCGCTGCCCCAGCAGCGTTGGACCTGGGATCAAGTAGCGCAGGCCGGCGAGGCGATCGAGCGGGTGTATTGGCAACGTGCGCCAATCCTCTGGATAGAAGAGGACGATGATGCCGCTGCCTTTGCGGTGCGCAAGTTGATCGCGGTCGGTCGTGCGCGGCACGCCGTGCACCTTGCGGGCCGTGACCAGCAACGTCGACTGCCAACCGATCTCGTGATGACGATGCTGACGGAGGCGGTGAAACAGCCTTTTGAGGGGGACAGCGACGGCAACGAAGTGACGATGTTCCAGCACCATGTCATCGAAACCCTCGATCGGCTGGAATCGGAAGTGACGACGGACGTCCTCGCTCGACTGGAATGGGCCTATTTGCCGTTGCTTCAGCATTCTCGAAGGCGGCCAAAGGCTTTGCTAATGGCACTCTCCGAACAACCCTCCCTCTTTGTCGAAATGCTCCGCGCGGTCTTCAAGCCGAGCGAGGATAGCGGTGTGGTGGAGCCCGAACAGGCCGATCCGGAACGAGCGAAGGCCATCGCCCATCAGGCTTATCGGCTACTCGACCTTTGGAACCGGCTTCCAGGAACTCGCGAAGATGGCACAATTGACTCCGACGCGCTGAAAGCTTGGATCAACGAGGCGCGTTCACTTGCCAAAGCCGCGGGACGAGTTGACATCGCCGACAGCCGCATCGGAGCCATGCTTTCTGCATCGCCGAATGGCACTGACGGCATTTGGCCCGCCGAGGCGGTGCGGGAGGTCATCGACAACTTCGACAGCAAGCCGATGCTCGACGGCTTTTGGATCGGAAAGCGAAATCGGCGCGGTGTCACTTCGCGGCTGCCACGGGACGGCGGCAAGCTGGAGCGCAACGAGGCTGCAAAATACCGTGGGTTCGCCACCGCCCTCGCTTACGAACACCCTCGCACAGCCAAGGCTCTCGACAGTCTTGCCGACAGTTACGAGGAGGAGGCGCGCGGCCACGATGCGAACGCCGAGCGGCTCGATTGGGAATCCTAAAGCTCTGTCGGCCAAGCAGCCGCACGATAACGATTTTGGGCACGTTCCATGACCGTATCGCCGCATAGCAAACGCTATCCGACATTGGGCGCGGCCCCGCCCGCCTTGAAAGGGCGGTGGCGGTCTGGTCCAATTGCTTGGAGCAGGCGTGCCTTCGCCGTGACTGCACTACAACTGAGCCCCCCAATTTCTTCCAAAAGTCCACTCGATCCCGCCGTCGTCGCGCTGCAGGCTAACGTGCCATTGACGCGCATCAACGATTTGTGCGTACGTGCGTCGTCGGGTCCGCCTCGAACGCCTGCTTCCCCTTTGCGGCCCACAGCGCTCGTGCCCGTTCGCCTTGATCGCTCTTGAGCTTGTCGGCCATCCAGAGCAACGCGCCGAGAATGGTGGCGCCGTCGTCGGTTAGATCGACTATACCGGCTTTAACGATGAGGCCACTCAGTTCTATGAGGTGCCGCGTGCGCTTGCGGCGCTCCACCTGCCACGCGCGCATGTCATGTCGCGCCCTTTCGGCTTGATGCCGGTTGCGTGCCGCTCGGTTGCGACTGAGCGCCGTCCGTGTTGCGGTCAGTTGTCGGTGCATTTCGCTGCGTCCGGCTTTGAAAGAACGCGGCCCCGCGCCTGGCCCATGCCTCCCTCTTTCCGGCCTCCTTCGTCTCGGCTAGCACGATCAGCGCGCGCGTTCGAAGTCCGGAAAGATGCTCAGCTTGCCCGTGAGGTCGAATTCGCCATCCCGCGCGAGATGAGTGAGGCGCAGGGCATCGAACTAGCCCGCAACTTCGTTCGTGGCGAATTCGTCGATCGGGGCATGGTTGCCGATCTCAACGTGCATTGGGACATGGCCGAGGACGGCATGCCCAAACCCCATGCCCATGTCATGCTGACAATGCGCGCGGTGGACGAGAACGGCTTTGGCCGGAAGATTCGGGGCTGACGCCACCGCGCTGGAGCCAGACTTGCGGCCAATGACCTTGACGTGAAGATGATAGATCGCCATCGCGCCAGCGCTCCACCACCTCAGTGCGGTTCCAGTCCTCGAAGTCCCGATCCTCGATACGTTTGGCGGACGCGCCGATCTGGCTTTGCGGCTCCAGCGCGATGCCTTGGGCTTCCAAACTGCGATGGTCAATGCGAGCGTCGGGCGAAGGGACCGAGGCCGACCCCGCCGAGATGCACCGCGAGATCGCGCGCGGCAATGGGGAGCGGATCATCGCCGATCCCTCCCTTGGGCTGGACGCGATCACCCAGCAACAATCGACCTTCACACGCCGCGACATGGCAAAATTCGCGCACCGTCACAGCGATGGGATCGACCAGTTCAACGGTTCGTGCGTGTTCCAGCCGATCGTGATCACCGATTCCAGGCCATCGTGATCACCCATTCCAGAGCATCGTGATCACCATTT
>NZ_JBANBK010000167.1:0-6675 GCF_053572325.1 Bradyrhizobium sp. UFLA05-112
ATTATACACTCTCAACCGGCTACCGGCCTCTCGGCTCTTGCCCCCGCGCAGCGGGCTGGAGCGCAGCGACTTCGTGCTTTGGGCCCAAGCCGAACAGCGCTTCGCGGTAAACCGGACGCCGGGGTATGCTTGCCTCGACCGCCGCTTGTGACCCCGGAGCGGACATCGCCAAATCGCCTTTGGTCTCCAAAGTGCCTGCTTTAGCCAGTTACATGCCTTCCTGAAGCTTGGGAGTGGACATGAGACGACGGGCCGTTCTGCGGCGAGGTAGTCACGAACCCAACTCTTGATTCCCACATCAGCATCGCCCATCGCCTCATCGATCCATGAAGCTCACCGCCGAACGTCCCTTCGCCAACCCGGAAACCGCAGCGCGCAAGCTCGTCGAGCTCGCTGCCGGCATTGAGCCTGTGCAAGACGGCCGCATCCACATCGAGAAGATCAACGCGCCGCTTCTCGACACGCTGAAGGCCAGCGGCGAGGAGTTCGGCGCGGGCATCAACCTCGCGATCGATCGCGGCTGGCTCGAGATGCACGAGAGCGGGACCTACGTGCGGCTGCTGGCGAGTGGCAACACCTTGGAGCCGCTGGCTCGATCACGCTGCGACGCCCGCGGGGCTTCAACTATCGCTTGGGGCTACGGCTACCCTCTCGTCGCGGCAAAATACCGACCTTCTTCTAGACGCTTTCGTCAACGCGCTTGTTACCTTGCCGTGAACGCCGCGCGATGCGCTACCGCTCTTTCTGGATCGGCTCACCCGGTGCACGATCAAGCGGTGGGTGCTGCCGAGCGAGGCCGGTCGTGCCGGGCGGTGCGTCGTTCGCGGCCTGACGCGTGTTGACGCTCTCCAGCGTCGTGACGGACGCGACCACAATTGCGATGGCAAGAGCAACGGCAAATAGAGCCAACGCTGTACGTTGCCTGTCCATGACAACGGCCCTCCTAGCCAACGCTACAACGCCCCTTCAAACCCCCTGGTTCCTGGCAGGCCGTGGTGCGCCCTAGCCGTCTAGTTCACGAAGACTTCGATCACAGCGATAGCAGGATACAGGATGCATACGAGTGCAGGCGGCACCGCGCTGCACTATAGCTCAACGGTGTCGATGGTTGTTAGGCTCCGCAAAGAGACCTGTCCTCGCCTTTAGGCTGATCCGCTATCCAATCAGAAGGCCGCTAATGCTCGGCCAGCGAGGGAAGTGCTGCGGCTTTTATCCGGGATTACGTCCAGGAGAATGCACAGCGGGCATAGCGGTAACCTTTGAGAGCGCCCGTGCGGCGCTCCCGGCTGCGGGGGGGCGTGTTTTTGTCCAAACGGACGGAAGCCGATTTCGAGGACTGGCGGGATGAGCGCGACTAGGCGGCGGCGAAAGTGGGCCGCGTGTGCGCGCGGTGGGAGAGTGTTGGTCCGTTGAATGAACTTTTGCGCCAACCGCGCCCACTCGCGGCTGCAAGCGCTTGCGCCGCGTGACGCGCGGAGGCTGATGCTCGCTTTCTCTGGCCACTAATTAGCACGCTGGCACGATCGACGCTGGTTCCCGTCGGGCACTGGCACCGTCGCGCTCGCTCCCGTGGCGCTCGTGGAGCGAGAGGCTGTCTCGATCAACCCGGCCTAGATGTAGACCGCCCAGGTGCGCCTTCGGAATTACCTTGCTACCCAGACACTTTACGAGAAAGCGCGCGACACGATCTCCCCGAGCTGCAATCGTTGGGTCACGCGGTCGCAATGACGGAACTAACGGCTCTTATGCTGCGGACCTTGAGCAGCCTGTATAGCGCTAGGCGAGCCCCAACTATCGCAGGCCCTATATTGAAGGGCTGACTGATCCGCAGGGCTTAAAGTCTGTGATCAAATGTCCGTGCAAGCATCCATCATGTTTCTGGGCGAACGCGAGCACGCCAATGATCATCATACCCACCAAGACAAGTCCGGCTACGATATTCTTCATCATGGCTACCACTCCGGACAATTCTTCAGTGGTGTTCGATTCACTGCATCCGAACCATCAGTCGCAAGCCGATCGCCGAATATGCAAAGAGCGCTGTCCCGAATCTATCCGCACGGAGCTTGAGCTGATACGACTTACAGCACGTGCCTTGCGCCCGGAATCTTTTGCAACACTTCAGTCGCGCCCCAGCTCAGGAAGACAGTGAGCAAGAAAGCGATCAGGCCCTTGGCTATCGCCGGGATGTCGAAGTCGACCATCCAATACACCAGCCAAAGCACAATCGGGTAGTGCACCAAGAACATGCCGTAGGCAGCGGACTGCATAGGGTCGAGGCTGCTCCAGCCCGATTGCCTGAATCTCAAGAAATAGGCCAGGATCGCAAACATGATCGCCACGCTGAAGGACGCGAAGAACAGTGCATAGATCGCTTCATACCAGTTGGGCAGCGGGGTCGGGTTTCCGAGGATTTCGCGCTTGACGTAGATCAGCATCCACATGAAGCAATAGGGAACGAGTGCTAGAAGCGCCCAAGCCCAGCTGCGCTTTGCGAGCTGGCCATCGGAAGCCAGTAATCCGCCGTCCAGGTACCTGACGCCAATGCCCGCACCAAAAAAGAAGTAGGTCGCATACAGCAGTACGCGCCCGTGCTGGACCGAGAACGGTCCGAACTCGAACCAAGTGAATGGTCCAAAGTGAACTAGACCCGGGATGTAGAACACGGCGGTGACGGCAAGCATGGCTGCGAAGAATTGCGCTGGATGGTCATGGCCGTGTAGCGACAGGCGATTGATCGGATCGATCAGTGTGGGCGAGAGCTTGTAGAGGACGCTTGCGATGACGTCGAAGGTAAGCAACACCCAAAGGAACCAGATCGGGCCACTCGGCCAAGGTCCTTCGGTGATGGTTTTCCACCAGAAGTCGGCGAAGCTGACGTTTGGATGCTGACGCAGTTCAATCGCGTAGTAGGCTAACGGGATGATCGTGAAAGCACAAATCACGAAAGGCAAACCGAGCCGGATCAGGCGATCGCGCAGATAGTCCAGCGGTCCCTTGCGTGCGAGTCCCGGCCAGACAAACAGACCCGACAGAAAGAAAAACATCGCCATGAAGAAGCTGTCAGTGGCGAGCACGATCATGTCAAAACCGATCCACGACTTTGGATCGGTATGACCGAAATGGGTGTATGGAATGACGGCGTGATGGAGCAGTACCACCAGCGTGAGGAAGGTGCGGGTGCGGTCGAGTGCGGCGCTACGCGCTTTTGCTTTTGGCGGTGCCTGATCATTCGCTCGCACTTCCGTCTGCGAGATTGATGACATGATATACCTCGCCTGACTGGAACGTTTAAGTTTCCCGCCGAGGTAGCTGTAGCAAGCGGCGAGATGAAAGTCCGGAGCTTATGCCCTTCTGTCCGAAAGGAGCGTCCTTGAATGTGGCAAGCGGAGCGGCCCCCACGTCAAGCCCGCGTCCGCCATAGCGTAACTGCGAGCAGAATATAGACCCCGCAAGTCCACAGCGACTGCCAGTTGGCCGGCCCCTCGTTAATCCCTATGTAGATCGCTGCGAGCAGAAAAACGCCGGCAAACAAGGATTCCGCCATGGGGCGGCTTCCCTTTTCCGGGGCATTGAGGCGCGTCGCAACCGCAAAAGGCACCGCCGCCATGGTGAGAGCGGCAAAAGGAAAATCAATAAAGCGCGGGTCGAACACAAGACCGAGCGCGGTGGCGGTGCCGATTACGATGGTCACGATCCAGGCCAGCCCGTGCCAGATCGACACCCGTTCTGTCCGACAGTCCGTCGGACCCAGCAATTGCACAAAACTGGGCGTGGGGCGACCTGACATGAGAGCGTGTGCACCAAACACAGGTGAAGCAGTTGCCGTCACCAGAAGCGAGCCCCATAGAAGCGAGCCGCCTACTCCAACACGTTCATAGAACATCTTCTGGGCGGCCACCCCAAATAGAATTCCGGCCGTGGCTGCCGATATCCCGACTGCAAACCATGAGGCAAGGCTGCGCTTCCGAGGGCTTCGCCGCGAGGCCAGCCACGCCGCGCCAAATACCAGGATCGTGAGCACCATTCCGCTGCCCATCTGAAGCTTCCAGAACGGAAAATTACTGATGGGCACGCCGGGTGGATACTTCAGCGTGCGCCCGATGGAATCGAACAGGCCCCAGGATCCGCCAACCGTGCCCTCGATCTCTCGCTTCCACGATTCGTCATAAGCCTCGAACAGGTTGACGCGGAAATGCTCGCGCCGGGCAAGGACAAGGATTTCCGAGACCACCCGAGCCTGATTGGTGCGCGACGGAAGCGCGGCTTCGCGCATCCGCCCTTCGCTAGGCCAGCCTATTTCCCCGATCAGGATTTCCTTGCCCGGAAAGGCGGACGCTATCTGACGGCGAATGGTGTCGACGTGAGCGGCCGCCGATTCCGCTCGGACCGGAACATTCTCCCAATACGGCAAGATATGAACCGTGACGAAATCGACGGCGTCGTAAAGTTCGCGATTACTAAGCCAGAACTCCCAAACGTCGGCATATGTGACAGGGACGCTGACTTGCGCCTTGACCGATCGAATCGTCGCGGCGAGGTCGGAAGTGGTTATGTCCTTGCGCAACAAAGTCTCGTTGCCGACCACGAGCGCGATGATCGTTTCTGGATATTCTTTCGCGAGGCGCACCGCCGTCGAGATCTGGGTTGAATTCTTCTGGCGATCCCTGTCCAGAAAAATGCCCTGAATGACCTTCAGCCCCGCCTTCGCCGCAAGTTCGGGAATTTGATCGAGCCCAAGATCGGTCGCATAAGTGCGAATGCAGTCGGATATCTCCGCGAGTTGGGCAAGATCTTCAGCGATCTGTTCTCTCGACACCTGCGTAGCCGACGAAAGTGACGTTTGATTGCTGCGGAAGGGAGCATAAGATATGCATTGCACTTTGTTGTTCGGATCGACCGGTGCGTCGGCCAATTTGACTGGTGTGCCCAGCCACCCCCACACTGCGGCGATAGCGCACAGGGAAACCAACAGAAGCGTTAGTGGCGCGCGGAGAGAGACCAATTCCGGCCTCCTTGCAAGAGTGTTTTTTGGCTTCCTCAATATGCGAGAATTTCAGACACTTACTTTTTGATTTAGACCGTGGCCCCTTTGCTTCCATCCAGGCACTTCAAGTTAGGCCCACAAGGTGACCCAATACCAAGCTGCGGCAGAAGGTCAACGAGGCGGTGTATACGGGTCGGGGGTGCCGAGTTTGACAGGCGGATATTTACTTAGGCTTGCTTCGAAATCGGCAACAATCTTCAGCATCGGTTCGGCCACCCAAGTGTTGTAGGGAGCCACGTCGCGCTCTTCCTTCCGATCTCTCAGGAGGTTGATGACGATTGGCAACGGCAGCTTCTGTGGGATGTCGTACATACCTTCTTGCTTGATGAGATGCATCTTCCAGTTCCGCCATTTGACGGCCGTCAACCGATCGGCCACGTACGCGGGAAAGCCTTCGCGGTTGGAAGCTTCTTTCTTTCCGAGGAAAAAGTCCAACTTGGCAATGGCCTGTATGCGTGCGTTGGGTGGCGCATCGGCGTGACGCATGATGGCGGCAAGAGATCTTACGGCCTCACCTGTATAAGCCCGACACAGTGACCTTATGTCCGGTGGTATTGCTCTGCGTGCCAATGCTTTACGGGGTGGGTACCCCCTCCCTGTTAGCGCCCTAGCGTATCCATCAAGCCCGTCGATAGCGCGATCGTTTGGAATGTCCGCCCCGCCGACATGTGCAAGTGTCGTGAACAGGTCTACCATGTGGACAATCTCGTTGTTGGCGCGACCGGCTGGCACTTTGCCGGGCCAACGGATGATGAATGGCGTTCGCAGTGAGGCCTCCATTGCTGTGAAATACGTGCCCCGCCAAGGTCCACTGTCCCCTTCCCACGGGTGGGTCGCTTCCGGACCATTGTCGCTGGTGAAAATCACCAGCGTATCGTCTTCAACGCCCGCTTGTTTGATGGCGTCGAGGATTTTCCCGGTACGGTAGTCCATCTCGGCTAAGCAATCGGCCCAATCCCCATTACCAGTTCCGCAGGTGGAGCGATGTCTGCTCAAGACTCTGCGGCTTCATGTCCTTGGCGCGTAGGTCGAGATATTCCTCGGCCAATAAGCCGAACAGCTGCTTGTCATCGGCGCGACCCTTGGCTTTGACGGCAACCGGGTCATTACCCTCGTCGATGCCCACCAGCAGCTTGCGGGCCTTTTTTCGGGCCTCGTCCACCGTAAGGACACCAACCTTCCCAACGGTGCTGCGGCGCTGGAATTGGCCCTGTCGCCACTGAATAATGAACGTGCGGGAGCCGCCGGCTCGGACGCGAAGATAGAGGCCGGGCACTTCAGTGTCGGCATACAGCGTGTCAGTACCCTTCACCGACAGAGTACGAACTGACCCATTCGTCAGCTTGGCCATGTGGACCCTCTGGGAAGCGATTGGGAAGCAAGACCAGGCGCTTCGTGTCGTCGCGTGTCGCCTATGACTAAGGGTATGAGTCCAGAATCCTCATAAAACAAGGGATTTGGAAGCTACGGTCATCCGATGGCAGAGAATACTTTGGGACTTTTAATCACGGGGTCCTGGGTTCGAGCCCCAGCGCGCTCACCAAGCTAAATCTGTCCGGCCCGAAGACATGGGTAACGGACCGTACCTAAGACATGGGTGACAGCCTCGTGCCGAACGGGTTGTCGAG